>NZ_QUDX01000019.1:19089-19506 GCF_003477715.1 Butyricicoccus sp. AF35-5AC | reverse complement strand
TGGAAGTGGTACTGATCGAGGGTGATGCCGACCAGCGGATGATCTACCTCGGTAACGATGTCGTAAGCGTACTCGAAGCGGTTGATGGACATGGTCGGTGCGCCGCAGAACTCGATGGACAGCTTGATGCCGTGCGGCTCAACCTTCTTTACCATCTCCTTGAGGACTGCAACAGCATCAGCCTTGATCTCGTCAACGGTAGCCGGAACGGTCAGATCCATGGACGGTACAACAACGATCATCTTGCAGCCCAGCTTGTTGCAGTCTGCAATGATCTGATCGAGCTTTGCCATAACGGCGTCCTTTTCCTCCTGGGTCTGCTTCATGTTGAAGAAGATCAGGGCGTTGTAGGACAGCATCTTCAGGTGATGCTTCGGGTCAGCGAACCATGCGCCGAGATCATCGATGGTGTACTTG
>NZ_QUDX01000019.1:18873-19079 GCF_003477715.1 Butyricicoccus sp. AF35-5AC | reverse complement strand
GATCTCGTCAACGGTAGCCGGAACGGTCAGATCCATGGACGGTACAACAACGATCATCTTGCAGCCCAGCTTGTTGCAGTCTGCAATGATCTGATCGAGCTTTGCCATAACGGCGTCCTTTTCCTCCTGGGTCTGCTTCATGTTGAAGAAGATCAGGGCGTTGTAGGACAGCATCTTCAGGTGATGCTTCGGGTCAGCGAACCATG
>NZ_QUDX01000019.1:17841-18863 GCF_003477715.1 Butyricicoccus sp. AF35-5AC | reverse complement strand
GCGTTGTAGGACAGCATCTTCAGGTGATGCTTCGGGTCAGCGAACCATGCGCCGAGATCATCGATGGTGTACTTGCCGGCAGCGATCTCGCGGTCGAGGCACTCGGACTGGATGTCGATGTAGTCAAAGCCGTACTTCTCGCACAGGTCGAGGTCTTCGAGTACGGAGTGGTTTTCGCAGAAACGGTTGCAGCCTTCGTTAAAACCGATTTTCATAGCAGTAACTCCTTTTAACGTATCAATTTCGCGTTGTAAAACGCGGTATAGTGGTTAAGGTGATATGCAAGGGCAGTAAAGCAGGAAGCTCTGCCACCCTTGCGAGTGAGTAGCAATGAATAGAAAATATGAGGTGGATTACTTCTTGTAGAAGTCCGGGGTGCCGCCGGTAACAACCTTCTCCGGCACACCGGAGGTCTGGGACTTAACCAGAGCGTCAGCGGTGATGGATGCAACGTAGCCGTCCCAAGCAGAGGAGCCGCCGGTCTCACCCTTGAGTGCGTGGTCAACCCAGTCCTGAATCTCTACATCGTAAGAATCGATGAAGCGCAGGATCCAGTTGTCCTCGATCTTGGTGGAAACCTCGTTAGCGTAGCGAACGGTCGGGAAGGACGGGCACGGCAGGTTTACAACGCCGTTCTCACATACAACCTCGCAGTTGATGTCGTAGCCGAAGCCGCAGTTTACGTTTACCTCGAGCATGTTGATGATGCCGCCCTTGGTCTTCATGATCATGATCTGCGGGTCCTTCAGCGCGTTCTTAACCTTGCTGTTGGTCTTCGGCATGATGCACTGCACCTCGTCCCACTCGTCGTTTACCAGCCACGGCAGAACGTCGATCTCGTGGATTGCGGTATCGGTAACAGCCATTGCGGTGGTGTAGTCATCGGCAACGCCGTCTGCACGGTGGGTGCACTTGATCACCATCGGGGCACCGAACTTGCCGGAGTCGATCAGCTCCTTGACCTGACGGTAGCCGCGGTCGTAACGGCGCATGAAGCCAACCTGTACGAGGTGCTTGCCGCC
>NZ_QUDX01000019.1:0-17831 GCF_003477715.1 Butyricicoccus sp. AF35-5AC | reverse complement strand
GTAACGGCGCATGAAGCCAACCTGTACGAGGTGCTTGCCGCCTGCCATCTCGGCCTCAACGATCTCCTTGCCGTCAGCAGCGGTGTTAGCCAGCGGCTTCTCGGAGAATACCGGCTTGCCGGCCTTGATCGCTGCCAGAACCGGACCCTTGTGGAACTGACCCGGGGTGGTAACTACAACAGCGTTTACGTCCGGATCGTTGATTGCTTCGTTGAAATCGGTGTAAACCTTGGTGCCGGCACCGGCGATCTCAGCGCCCTTCTTTGCACCTTCTTCAAATACGTCGCATACAGCAACGATGCGTGCATTGCGGATGCGGTTCTGGATACGCTCGATGTGCTCACGGCCGATCATGCCGCAGCCGATCAGTGCAATGTTCAGATTTTCCATGATAAAGCTCATCCTTTCAAAATATGCCGCTGTACGGCAGGGTTCAAGTCTAACGGGTTATGTGCGAGTATTTCGGGAGCCGCAGCATTGCTGCGACCCCTGAAAACTCGGAAAAAGAAGAGAGATTGTGTGTGTCTGTTTTACGCGCGCTTTGCGTTCTTGCGCATATCAAGGATAACCGAACCGACGATGATCAGGCCCTTGACGATGTTGGTCATGTTATCATCGACCTTCAGCATAACCAGGCCGTTGTTGATAACGCCGAGGATCAGGATACCTGCCAGAACACCGGATACGCGGCAGATACCGCCGGTGTGGGAGGTGCCGCCTACGGTAGCCGCAGCGATAGCGTCCAGCTCGTAGTTCAGGCCGGAGTTGGCCGGGTCAGCCGAACCTGCACGGCCTGCCAGCAGAATACCTGCAACAGCCGCACAAACCGAACACCATACATAAACCATGATGAGGTTCTTTTCTACATTGATGCCGGCAACGCGGGCAGCCTGATCGTTGCCGCCGATGGCATACACGTTTTTGCCGAAGCGGGTCTGCGTCAGCAGGAAGGCCGAGATCGCAAACATAACGAAGAATACCAGAATGATGACCGGAACCGGGCCGATTTTAGCAGAGCCGAGGAAACGGAACTCCGGGGTCAGGTTGGAAACCGGGCGGCTAGTGTACATTTTTGCGCTTGCGCGGCAGATCAGCTGTGCGCCGAGCGTTGCGATGAAGGGCGGGATCTTGGTGTACGCGATGATCGCACCGTAAATAGCGCCGATGCCTGCGCCGATTGCCAGACCGATCAGAATAACCAGCGGTGCGGGCAGGGAGCCCAGACCGGGGAATACTGCGTTGGCATAATCTGCCGGCTGAACCAGAGATGCCGTGATGCAGGCAACCAGGCCGGCCGATGCGCCGATCGTCAGGTCGATACCCTTGGACAGGATCGCGAACATAACGCCGAAGGCCAGAATACCCTTGACGGCCTCACCGGAGAGCAGCGTCAGCAGGTTGTTTACGGTGAAGAAGCTGGGCTGTGCAACACCCATGATAATGACCATAGCGATCAGTACCAGCCAGATCGAGTTCTGCGACAGGAATTTTTTCTTGTCAAACGTCTTATGCATACCATTTACCCTTCTTTCTTATTGCTCATCAGCAGCGGGCTGGTAAGGAACCTCGCTGGTAGCGTATTTCAGGATCAGCTCGGACGAGAAATCCTTGCGATCTACGATTGCGGTCATCGTGCCTTCATGCATGACCACGATGCGGTCGGACATACCCATAACTTCGGGCAGCTCGCTCGAGATCATGATGATCGCCTTGCCTTCGCCGGCCAGCTTGGTGATCAGCGAGTGAATTTCGGCCTTGGCGCCTACGTCGATACCGCGGGTCGGCTCGTCTACGATCAGGATGTCCGGATCGGTCAGCAGCCAGCGGCCTACCAGAACCTTCTGCTGATTGCCGCCGGAAAGGTTCTTGATGGGGGTGTCGATCGTCGGTGTTTTGGTATTGAGCTTACGCACATACTCTTCGGTATCCTCGCGCATCTTCTTGTGATTGAGCGGGAAACCGTAGTTTTTCAGGCTGGCAAGCACGGTATTGTCCTTGATGCTCAGCATACCGACGATGCCGTTGCCGCGTCGATCCTCGGTCAGCAGGGCGATCTTGTGTGCGATGGCGTGCTCGGGGGATTTGATGTGCAGCTCCTCGCCGTCCTTATAGATCTTGCCGCCGGTGATACGGCGCATACCGAAAATAGCCTCTGCCGTTTCGGTACGGCCTGCGCCGACCAGACCGGCCATGCCCAGAATTTCACCGCGGTGCAGCTCGAACGATACGTTCTTTACCGCATGACCGGCGGAAAGGTTCTCGACCTTCAGAATGGTATCTCCGATCGGGCAATCCACCTTGGGGAACATATTGGAAACCTCACGGCCTACCATAAGCTGAATCAGTTTATCTACGTTCAGGTTTTCCGCGCGGTCGCTGGCGATGTACTCGCCGTCACGATATACGGTGATATCATCCGAAATGCGGAAAATTTCATCCATTTTATGCGAAATATAAATGATTGCTACGTTTTTCTTTTTCAGGTCATCGATGATGCGGAACAGATGCTCAACCTCGGTTTCGGTCAGGGAGGAGGTCGGCTCGTCCATGATTACGATCTTGCTGTCATACGAAACCGCCTTTGCGATTTCAACCATCTGCATTTTTGCAACCGTCAGGTTGCCCATCTTTTCATCCGGATCAACATCCAGATGCAGGCGCTGGAACAGGTCGATGCTGTCCTGACGCATTTTCTTGTGATCAATGATCAGGCCCTTGCGCGGTGCGCGGCCCAGCCAGAGGTTTTCGCTGACACTGCGTTCCGGAACCGGCGATAATTCCTGATGGATCATCGAAATGCCGGAGTTCAGCGCTTCCAATGTGGTTTTGAAACGGATTTCCTTGCCGTCAAACACGATCTTGCCCGATGTGGGCGGATGGATGCCGATCAGGCATTTCATCAAAGTTGATTTGCCTGCGCCGTTTTCTCCCATCAGGGTATGTACGGTACCGGGGCGCACCTTGAGCTGTACGCCTTTCAGCGCACGCACGCCGGGGAAATCCTTGACGATATCGGTCATCTCCAGGATATACTCTTGACTCACTGCTTTTCACCCCAATATCTCTGCGTTTTTTTAGGAAGGGGACATGTGGAAATGTCCCCTTCGCAACATTCAGTGTCGGAATTTAGTCGTAATCTGCTACGTTGTCGATGGTAACCGGCTCGAACGGTACCCAGATGATGAACTCGTTCTCGTCGTCTACTTCATAGCCGGTGCCCTCTGCGATCGGCTTGCCGTCGATCAGGTTTGCAGCTGCCTGCAGGGAAGCGCGGCCCTGACCCTCTGCGTTCTGGAATACGGTCATAGCGAGGGTGCCGTCCTTGATAGCCTGACGGCCGTCAGCGGTTGCGTCGATGCCGACGATCGGAACGGACTTCGGGTCCAGACCCTGCTGCTGCATTGCTTCGACTGCACCGAGTGCCATTGCATCGTTGTTGGAGATGATGCAGTCGTACTTGGTGGTCTTGAGCAGCGGAGAGATCATGTCCATTGCGGTTGCACGGTCATAATCGGCTGCCAGCGGAGCGGCTGCTGCGGTTGCCTTGATGCCGTTGTCCTCCAGTGCCTTGAGCACGGATGCGGTACGGTTGGTGGTGGAGGTCTGACCGAGGATGCCGTTGAGCATCAGGTAGGAGATATCGGTCTTGCCCTGATCCTTAAAGAACTTTGCGAGGAACTCGCCCTGGAATGCGCCGGAGGTCATTTCGTCGGAGCCGACGTAAACAGCCTTCTCATTCAGTACGGAGGGATCGCCCGGGAAACGGTTTACGAATACGACCGGAACATCGCCTGCGGCCTCGACACACTGTGCAGCGGTCTCGGGGTCTACCATGTTGATAATGATGGCATCTTCACCTGCGGTAACCGAGGATTCGATGTACTGGATCATCTTGCTGGTGTCACTGTTGGCATCCTGGGTGGTCAGGTTGATGCCGGTGTCCTTTGCAGCGGCCTGAGCGGCTGCCTCCATTTCGCTGAGCCACTCATCGCGCTGGCTCATGATCAGCGTTACCTTGTGGCCGCTGCCGCCGTCTGCGCTGTCGCCCTGCTGTGCGCCGCCGCAGCCTGCCAGCATGGATGCCATCATTGCCGATGCAATCAATCCTGCGAAAAGTCTTTTTTTCATTTGCTTTTACCTCATCTTTCTCAACTTTTTTCTTAGCCGTACACGTTCACATTTTGGAAAAATGCGATTTACGCTTGCCTTGATTTAGTTTTACACTCTTTTTCGATGTGCGTCAACCGGCTTTTTGAATTTTCACCAAATCGCACATACGAATCCTGCGAAAACTGGTGATTCTGTCTGCACAAAATTGTGATTTTATAGGCTTTGCACGACAGAGCGGGGGAATCGCTTATGCAAAACTACCCGCCTTAGATGCAGGATCTGGCTGTTAGTTCAATCTCATAACAACTCGGTATTCGTTTCGAATTTCACGTGTTTTGCTCGTTTTATGGCGTTTATGGCAGATGTATTGTATAAAAATATGAATAAAACACGGAAGGTTCGGAAAAGAGTGCATTTTTGCGTGCACGGCGCGAATGAGCAGAATCCGTACACGTGCACAATATTGTGAATACCGCTTTATTCACTTTATATATAGACTTATTAGGGGTATTATGTTATGCTTTAACTATAAAAACGGGAAAGAACCGTTCTGACAGAGGTGATATCATATGGCAATTACCCTGAATCAAATTGCTGAGATTTGCGGTGTGTCCCGCGGTACAGTCGATCGGGCACTCCATAATAAAGGAAATGTTCGCCCTGCGGTGGCGGAGCGGATCAAGGCGGTAGCCAACGAATATGGCTACACCCCCAACCGTGCCGGACTGGCACTGTCCCGCACATCGCATCCGATTCGCATCGGTGTGATCATGTTTTCGGTGCAGACCCCGTTCATGCAGATCGTTCTGGATGCCGCCCGGCGCGAAGCCCGCCGTTTGGCCGCGTTCAGCGTGGAGGTCATCTTCCGGCTGTCGCCCTCGCTTGATCCGGTCGAGCAGGTCTCGATGATCGAGGAGCTGGTCGAGCAGCATCATATCAATGCGCTGGCGATCACGCCGCTCGACTGTCTGCTGGTCGAAACCAAGATCAACGAGCTGATCGACCAACGCGGAATACCGGTCGTTATGTTTAACACCGATCTGCCCAACAGCCACCGGCTGTGCTATGTCGGGCAGGAAAACCTTTCTTCCGGCCGTACAGTGGCCGAGCTGATGCGTCTGGTGGCGCGGGAGAGCGGCACGGTGGCTACGATCAGTGCGCCCTGTATGTATCACAGTGCGTACCGCGAACGTCTGAAGGGCTTTAAGGAGGAGCTGCTTACCCCCGATTCGTCGCTTCAGCTGCGGGATGTCATGCTGCCGAACGATGACAGCAATGTGGTTTACGAGCATACGCTCCGTCTGCTGCAGGAGGTTCCCGATCTGACCGGTATCTACGCGATCACACCGGGTTATGCGGGCGTATGCAGTGCGCTGGTCGATTCCGGCCGCGCACGGGGGGTGCACCTGATCATGCACGATGAGATCCCCGCCAACCTGTACGAGCTTCGGCGCGGTGTTGCGGATTTTGTCATCGGACAGGATGCGGTGCAGCAGGGCGCACTGCCGCTGTCCCTGCTGGCCGATTACATTCAACTCAAACAGCAGCCGCCGAAGGAGTTTTACCATACCGATATTCGGGTGCTGCTGCGACACAATATCGAAAATTTGCTTTAATCCGGGTCAGGAGGTATTATGTCTGTTCCGCTTCCGACATTTCGCCGTGTCAGACTAACGCAGCAATGTGTGATTCATCCGCAGGATAAGGGCGGCAACTATCTGCCTTGCGCCTCGGAGGATTGGGTGCTGTTTGTTTCGCTTGCTGCGGACGGGGAGAAGATCATTCTGCGAACCGAGCACCGCTGTCTGCCGATCAAACCCGGCGGCGCGCTGCTGCTGCCGCCGAATGTCTGTCACGAGCTGCCGTTCGTACAGGCACCCTGTCTGATGCTGGAATTTTCCGCCGCGGATGACGGACAGGCGATGTTTGAGTTTCCGCAGTTACAGGGAACACCGGCATGGACGTTGCTGCAGCTGCTCTACTCGGAACAGACCACGGCTGCCGCCCGGACACCGCTTTTAGATGCGCTGCTGATGCAGATGGCGCCTATGGCGCATGGCTTCGAGCTGTGTGCGCCGGATGCCGCATTCTCGCTTGCAACCGAGGTATTGCAGCATTTGAACCTGTGCTTTGCCGATGAGCTTTCGCTGACCGAGCTGACCAATCGGTTTCACGTTTCGACCAGCCACATGATCCATATGTTCAAGGCGCAGTTCGGCCTGCCGCCCATTCAGTATATGGTACGCCGCCGGATCGGGGAAGCGCAGCATCTGCTCCGCACAACGGAGGACAGTGCGGGCGATATTGGCGGTCGGGTCGGCATGATCAACCGCAATTACTTTTACCGGATGTTCAAGCGTCTGGTGGGGGTATCGCCAGTTCGATACCGCGAGGTCATTGGCGAACGCCCGGATATGCTGGCTTGAGGAAACGACTTTATGGGATCGAGAGGCTGCTCGAAAAACGATAGTTTTTCGAGCAGCCTCAGGCACTGTGATTTAGACACAGTGCCTTTCTTTTTGTCTGGTTGTCGGAAAATAGAAGGGGAAATTATACAGAGTTTCCATGGCGTTCCGATCTGTGGAGGACAGCGGCACAAGACACAACCCCTGAATTTTGAACCCTGCCCCAAATTTTTGGGTCCATATTTTGAAACCTAAAAGACGCAAATCATGCGGTAAAAAATGCCCTCCCACAAAGGCGGTAGTACCGTCTATGTGAGAGGGCAAAATAAAACGGCGATTTGATTATCATTTGGCTTAATAATCAGATAAAACCGCGTAAAAAGCTGCCGAAAGGGCTTTCTGTGGTGACCATTCACTGCAAACCATCGCGCTGCCGCCAAGGCGGACAGGCAAGCCGGACTGTCATGTTTTTATCTGCGGAAGCGTACCGAAAAGGCAGCTGTGCCGCTGTTTTTTATGTGTATTTTACGCTTTTTTGAACGTTTTTCAAAAATGTTGTGTATTGTGTATGTGTATAAAAAGAGACAGGCTGTGACGCCTGTCTCTTTCTTTATCCACTTTTTCACATATTCTCCGCGCAGAGGATCTCGATCGGCGTGTCGATCTGGTCGTGCGGCAGGGTATGCCGCTGGACATAATCGCGCAAGGTGAGCAGCGCAAGATAGCTCTGCCGGTGGATATTCTGCGCGATGGTGAAATCTATTTCGCCGCTTTCCAGCAGGCGGCGGGTGGAGTCGGTCAGATCGTGGCTGACGATATGCACTTGTCCGGTCTTTTCCATATCGCGCACCGCCTCTACGCAGCCGGAAACGCTGTGATTCGCCATATAGATACCGCGGATGGACGGCGTGCGTTCGAGCGCGTCGCGCACCTTCTGGTAGCTGAGCGTATAGTCATTGTAGGTTTCAATGATCTGGATATGCCTGCCGGCAAAGCCGCGCTCATACAATCGCTCGCAAAAGCCCTGAAGCCGCATCCGATGGGCATTGAATTCCGGATTGCCGATCGCAATGAGCAGGCTGTCCTCCGGACGCAGATATTTCGCCATCAGCTCGCCGGCAACACGACCGCTGCGGATCAGGTCCTGCCCGATGAAGCACAGCCGGTCGCAGCCGGTCAGGTCGGTGTTCATTGTGACAAAGACGATCCCTTTTTCGCGCAGCTCGTTGATCTTCTGCACGATCGCGGCATGATCCTTCGCACAAACCGCAATGCCGTTCACGCCTTGTCCTGCCAGTACCTCCAGCCGTTCGACCGCCTCCTCCGGCAGCTCGGTTTCGCATTTCTGCACCAGAAATTCCACATTGAAATCGCGCAGAAAGTCCTGTGCGTCCCGCACGCCGCGCAGCAGCTCCTGACGCAGATAGCCGCTTTCGCTGGTCAGCAGCACACCCAGACGGCAAGGCGGCAGTTCAGCCGCCGACCGGCTCAGTCCGAGTGCGTCCGCCTGTTCGGCGCGCGGCGGTGCGTATCCCAGTTCGCGCATGGTGCGCAGCACACGCTCGGCAATTTCCGGCTTGACGTGCGGACGCCCGTTGAGAACGCGGTCCACTGTGCCGCGCGACACACCTGCCCGTTCTGCTATCGTGTTGATCGTTATTCGTTTTGCCATGCTGCAACCGTCCTTTGCTTCTGATAACAGTATCATATCATAGTTTTTCAATTTGTGCCATAGGCACACGAAAAAAACAATACACATTTTTGAAACCCGCAGAAAGCACTAAGATATATCGTAGAACAGCGTCATTTATTTGCTGAATTACAAAAATATCTGCGAATATTGTGACTATATCACAAAATTTCGAACAATCTTTTTTGTATCGGTGGAAATCTGAGTGTGCGCGCTTACAAAACGGCACAAAGTTTGCACAATCCGTATTTTGCAATAAATACAGCATTTTACATGTCATTGACAGTGCAAAAGTATCGTGCTATAAATAAATTGTGCTTAAGGCACAAACTAAAACAAAAGCACAAAACGAGGAGAGCGTGAAAGATGTTCAATAACGTAAAACTCGGCATTGCGCCGATTGGCTGGACGAATGACGATATGCCGCAGCTCGGCGGCGAGCTGACCTTCGAGCAGATGGTTTCCGAAGCAGCGCTTGCCGGCTTTCAGGGCACCGAGGTAGGCGGCAAGTTCCCGACCGACCCGGCAGTGCTCAACAAGGCACTCGACCTGCGCGGCATCAAGATCGCGTCCCAGTGGTTCTCCAGTTTCCTGTGCTCCACGCCGTACGAGGAGAACGAAAAGGCATTCATCCAGCAGCTGGATTTTCTCGAGGCAGTCGGCGCAAGCCGCGTGAACGTCTGCGAACTGACCCGCTGCCTGTTCGCAGAGGAGTGCTCGATGTTCGGCAACAACAAGCCGGTTGCCACCGACGAAGAGTGGGACAAGCTGACCGACGGTCTGAACAAGCTGGGCAAGATCGCTGCTGACCGCGGCTTCAAGCTGTGCTTCCATCACCACATGGCAACCGTGGTTCAGACCTTCGAGGAAACCAAACGCCTGATGGACAACACCGATCCGCGTTACGTTTACCTCTGCTTTGATACCGGTCACTTCACCTTCTCCAAGGAGGACGCCGTAAAGGCGGCGAAGGAATTCGGCCCGCGCATCGGCCACGTTCACCTCAAGGACATCCGTCCGGACAGGATGGAAAAGGCATATGCCGAGGGCTTCAAGTTCCGCAAGGCAGTTCTGGAAGGCTGCTTCACCATTCCGGGCGACGGCTGCGTAGATTATCCGGGCGTATTCAAGGCGCTGCATGACGCGCATTACGAGGGCTGGTTCATCGTTGAAGCCGAGCAGGACCCGGCAAAGGCAAATCCGCTCGAATACGCAAAAATGGCGCGCGAGTATATCCGAAAAACCACCGGAATCTGATATGATTCACTCATTTCTCTCTTTTTTCTTCTGTTCGGGTGCCGCGGTGCTCCAACACTGCGGCTGACCGAACGCAACGAGAGAAAAAACATCATAAACAAACGACAAGGGAGGCGGCGAGATGAGCGAATACTTAGTGGAAATGAACGATATCACAGTGCAGTTTCCAGGCGTTCTGGCACTGGATCATGTTCATTTTGACGCAAAGCCGGGCGAAGTTCACGTTCTGCTCGGTGAGAACGGCGCAGGCAAGTCCACCATTATGAAGGTACTTGCCGGTGTCAACACCAACTACGAGGGCGAGATCATCTACAAGGGTGAGAAGATCGTATCTCGCAGTATCGAGGAACAGCGAGAACGCGGTGTCAGCATTATTTTTCAGGAGCTGAACCAGTTGAAAAACCTCACTGTTGCGGAGAATATCTTCATGGGCCGTCAGCCGACGAAGGCCGGCGGACAGATCGACTGGAAGACCATGAACCGCAAGGCGCGTGAGCTGCTCGACAGCATCCACTCGGATATTTCCGAGAAAGCACAGGTGTCCTCGCTGAGCGTTGGACAGATGCAGATGGTCGAAATCGCAAAGGCACTCTCGTTCGACTGCGACATCATCATCATGGACGAACCGACTTCGGCGCTAACCGAAAAGGAAGTTGCCAGCCTGTTCGAGATTATCGACGGACTGAAAAAGAAGGGCGTAGCAATCGTTTACATCTCCCACCGACTGGAAGAAATTATGAAGATCGGCGATCGTCTGACCATCTTCCGCGACGGCAAGTACATCGACACCGTAAACGTCAAGGACATCACCATTGATCAGATGGTAGCCATGATGGTCGGTCGTGAAATGACCGACTATTATCCCAAGGTTGATGTAAAGCCGGGTGAAAAGCTGCTCGAAGTCACCGACATCAGGCAGGGCGACACGCTGAAGGGCATTTCGTTCTACGCTCGCGCAGGTGAGATCACCGGTTTCTACGGACTGATGGGTGCGGGCCGTACCGAGCTGATGCGTGCCATCTTCGGTGCAGACCCGTTCACGAGCGGTGAGATCAAGGTAAAGGGTCAGTCGGTTGCCATCAAATCCTGTGAGCAGGCGAAAAAGCTCGGTCTGGCACTGCTGACCGAGGACCGCAAGAGTCAGGGCCTGATCCTTGAATTCTCGCTCAACCAGAACATTTCTCTGGCAAACATGAACACCGCGATGACGTCGTTTGGCTTCAACAAAGCCAAGGAGACCGCACACAACCAGAAACTCGCGGACTCCATGCGCGTCAAGACCCCGTCGCTCGAGCAGAAAGCCAAGAACCTGTCCGGCGGCAACCAGCAGAAGGTCGTTATCTGCAAGTGGCTGAACACGGATTCCGACATCATCATCTTCGACGAACCGACTCGCGGCATTGACGTTGGCGCGAAAGCCGAGATCTACAAGATTATGAACGCACTCAAGGAGCAGGGCAAGGCGGTTATTATGGTATCCTCCGAGCTGGCTGAATGCATGGGCGTTTCCGACCGCATCTATGTTATGCACGAGGGTGAAATGACCGGCATCATCGAAGGCAAGGACATGAAGAACGTAACAGAAGAACTGGTAGTCGGTTATGCGACCGGCGCGAAAACAAATATGAAGTGAGGGCAAAAAGATGAAAGAGAAGCTGAAGAAAATCGACCTTTCCAATGCGTCCGCACTGATCGTGCTGATCGTGCTCTGTATTGGCCTGACTATCGCAGAACCGGCATTCGGCTCGGTGGCAAACCTCATCAACATTCTCCAGCAGGTAACGGTTATCGCCGTGCTTGCACTGGGTGTTAACGTGGTTATCTTTACCGGCGGCATTGATATTTCGGTCGGCTCGGTTGTAGCCTTCACCGGTATCGTCATGGGCAAGCTGATCGTTGAGAACGGCATGCCGGATATTGTTGGCGTTATTGCTGCTGTTCTCGTGGGCGCTGCCTGCGGTACCTTTAACGGCATTATGATCTCCAAATTCAAGCTGCAGCCGATGATCGCAACGCTGGCTATGATGTCCATGGCACGCGGCGCAGCCTACACGCTGGCTGACGGCCAGACCATTACCGGCTACTCGGCAGGCTTCCGCTGGATCGGTATTGCAAACATTCCGGGCACCGCTATTCCGGTGCAGATCGTATTCATGGTTCTGCTGTACATCGTGTTTTACTATGTGATGAAGTACCGCAAGTTCGGTCGCTACATCTACTCCATCGGCGGCAACGAAGAGGCAACCCGTCTTTCCGGTATCAACGTTGACAAGTACAAGACTCTCGCTTACACCGTTTCCGGTCTGTGCGCCGGTATCGCATCGGTTATTCTGGTAGCCAAGCTGAACTCTGCACAGTCGGTTGCCGGTCTGGACTACGAGATGGACGCGATCGCATCCTGTGTTATCGGCGGCACCTCGCTGCTCGGCGGCTTTGGTTCGGTATGGGGCACGTTCGTCGGCTCGATCATTATGATCGTCATCCGTAACGGTCTGAACCTGCTGAACGTATCCTCCAACCTGCAGAAGCTGGTTATCGGCGTTGTTATCCTGCTGGCTGTACTGGCGGACTCTATCCGCAACAAGGCTGCAGCAAAGAAGTAAGACCATTCGCATTTACAGAGTCGTTACCCCGTATGGGTGAAAATAAGAGAAAGAAGAAAGAATCGACAAATTGAGAGGAGCAACAAAAATGAAATTCAAGAGAACGATGGCAATGGTAATGGCAACTGCAATGATGCTGGGTCTGGCAGCCTGCGGCGGCGGCAGCAGCTCGGGCGGTTCGAGTGCCGGCGGCGATGATGAGGTAAAGATCGCGTACATCGTCAAGGCAAAGTCGGACGCATTCTGGACCAGCATGGAGGATGGTGCTGAGTCATTCGCAGAGGAAAAGGGCATCCACCTCGAGTTCCAGGCTCCGGAGAAGGAGACCGATGTAGAGAAGCAGGTGCAGATGGTCGAGAACGCCGTTATCAAGGGCTTTGACGCAATCGTCCTGTCCGCAGCAGACTCCAACTCGCTGGCTCCGGCTATCAAGAAGGCAAATGACGCAAATATCCCGGTTATCCTGGTAAACGACACCATGTCGCAGGCGGCACTGGATGAGGCAGGTGCTCACGTTGAGACCTATGTCGGCATCGACCAGTACGAGGCTGCATCTCTGGCAGGCAAGTACGCTGCTGAGAACATCAAGGATGCAAAGATCCTCTACCTCGAGGGTATTGCAGGTGTAGACGCACTGACTCAGCGTCTGGAGGGCTTTAAGGATCAGTGCGGCAGCTTCAAGATTGTTGCATCCCAGACTGCAAAGTGCGACCGCAACGAAGCGTTCAACGTTATGCAGAACGTGCTGTCCTCAAACCCGGAAGTAAACGCTGTTTGGGCTGTAAACGCTGAGATGGGTCAGGGCGCTATCCAGGCGATTGAGCAGGGCGGTTTCTCCGGCAAGGTACAGGTATTTGACTTCGACGCATCTCCGGACGACATCGAGGCGATCAAGGCTGGCACGCTGACCGGCACCGTAGCCCAGTATCCGAACCTGCAGGCTGAGAGCGCAATCCAGGCTTGCCTGGACGTTCTGGACGGCAAGACTCTGGAAGACCACATTGTAACCCCGGCAGCTCTCGTAACCAAAGACAACGTAGACAAGTTTGAGGCTGGCGAAGATATCACTGCACAGTAATTTGTGTTGGGCTTATGGGCGGCGGAACGCCGCCCATCCCATGAAAAGGAGCAATATACCATGAAATTTGATCGTTCTGCGTGCATCGAACCGATGTACAGCGAAATCCCGTTCCTTGACCGCTTTCAGGCGGCAAAGGACGATGGCTTTGAATATGTAGAGTTCTGGAGCTGGACCGACAAGGATCTGGATGCTGTCAAGGCAGCGGCAGAGAAGGCGGGTATCGGCATTTCCGGTTTCAACGGCGATGCGGATTATTCGCTGATTGACCCGACCCACAAGGAAAAATATCTGGAATTTCTCAAGCAGTCAGTCGCAGCGGCACGCAAGGTCGGCGCCAAGAGCGTTACCATTCACTCGAATGCACTCGGTGACGGCGGCATTGTGGTCAACCACTACACCGACCTGTCCGACACGGTAAAGCTGTGCTCAATGTACGATATGCTGCTCGAATGCGCCAAGATCGCCGAGGAAAGCGGCATTGACATGAACCTCGAGCCGCTCAACATCACCACCGACCATGTCGGCAACTATCTGGCGCATACGCAGATGGCGGCGGAGATGACGCGCCTGATCGCCTCGCCGCGCCTCAAGGTGCTGTACGATGTATACCATATGCAGCTGAATGAAGGCTCGTTGTGTGACACTATCGCAAAGTACGCTGACCAGTTCGGTCACATCCATGTAGCGGACGTTCCGGGCCGCCATGAGCCGGGTACGGGCGAAATCAATTACACCAAGGTGTTCGACCAGCTCGCCGAGTCCGGCTACACCGGCAGAGTCGGCTTCGAGCTGTTCCCCAAGACCACGACTGCTGAGGCGGTCAAGGCTATCATGACTTACTAAGTCATAATCATTCGCTTTTCCAATCTATCTTATTATAAAAAGGAGTAATCACTATGTTGAAAGTTGGTATTATCGGTGTAGGCTCTATGGGCACCCAGCATTTCCTGCGCCTGATGAACAAGATCCACGGCGCTACCGTTACTGCAGTTTCCGACATCAACGAGGCTCATGCCAAGGAAGTTATTGCGCCGTATCCGACCGTCCGTTTCATCGCGGACCCGATCACTCTGATCAACGATCCGGAAGTTGACGCTGTCGTTATCGTTTCCATCGACTCCACCCACGAGGAATACTGCCTTGAGGCTATCAAGTGCGGCAAGTACATCTTCTGCGAGAAGCCGCTGTCCGCATCTGCTGAGGGCGCAAAGAAGGTCGTTGACGCGGAGATCGCAGGCGGCAAGCGCCTGATCCAGATGGGCTTCAACCGCCGTTTTGACCCGGCTTACGAGGAACTGAAGGCTCTGGTCGTATCCGGCAAGCTGGGCGCACCGCTGGTTGCACACTGCGCACACCGCAACGCAAACTATCCGGCACAGTATGATGACGTTGTTGCCGTTACCGGCACCGCTATCCACGAGATCGACACCATGGCATGGCTGGTCGGCGACTACTTCACCAAGGCACAGGTTATTTTCCCGAAGTGCTCCCGTCACTCCAAGAACGAGAACCTGCACGATCCGCAGATCGTCATGCTGACCACTTCCTCCGGCATGGTCATCAGCTGTGAGATCTGGGTAAACTGCCAGTACGCTTACGACATCCGCTGCGAGGTTCTCTGCGAGGATGGCACCGCAACCCTGCCGCGTCCCTCCCGCGTGGACGTTTGCACCAACCAGACCCATTACAAGGGCATGACGACCGACGGCCTGGGCTACTTTGCCGAGGCATATGACCGCGAATTTCAGGCATGGGCTGACGCTTGCAACGCAGGCACCTACTGCAAGGCTGCTGCCTCTGCTTGGGATGGCTACTGCGCAGCTGTTACCACGGATTCCTGCCTGAAGAGCCAGAAGTCCGGTGCTATCGAGGCTGTTCCGCTGACCGACCGTCCGGATTTTTATATCGACTAAGGTTTCCTTTCTGATATTTCTTTATTTTCTCTATAGCGCGCTCCCCATCTTCACTCTGCAAGATGGGGAGCTTTGCCATAAACCACGGCATGGGTCGTATGTACGAGCCGGCGGAGGCCGCTGACCTGATGGCGTTTCGTGCGGGCGGTAGAGCGGATTATATTACCGGCGTTACCGTTACTATCGCCGGCGGCAAGACGTTGATTTGACGACAGAACAGAAATTCAATATATATGCCCAATGTCCGCCTTCGCGGCATCGCTCATTTCATCAATCATGCGGTGAGGGATGCGGAAGATAACCACAAAAACGAAAGGCGCCGCAAGGCAGGAAAGAGCAGCGCCTTTTATAGTTTGATACATCAGATGTTCTTAAGGCAACACCGCACAATTAAAGCCGCGGTGTTTTGCGGAAATTTTGTGCCCTGACTTTGTTACAATTTCACGGTAATACATCAAGTATTACCGCAAAACTGTGCCTCGTCAGTACGCAAAATTTACTCGCAAATCACTCTTGTTCAATTATGCGGTATTGCCTTAAAACTCCAGACTGTCCGCGTTTAGGAGAAAATACTTCATGCCCATGATAACGAAGCCTTCATCGTTGCGCCACGGTTTGCGGACGCCGTTTACGATGACGATTTTCTTGAACGAGTCCGGGATATGGCGGAGCGAGTTGAATTCCTGCGCCTGCTTCTCCTCCGAGGTGAGGTCGTAGGCAACCTGGATATAATATCGCTGACTCGCCTGATTGACGACGAAATCGACTTCGAGCTGCTTGCGCAGGCGTTTGCCGCTGCTGTCCCTGCCGAACGCTTCCACGATGCCCACATCGACATGATAACCGCGAATGCACAGCTCATTATATACGATGTTCTCCATGATGTGAGTCGGCTCCTGCTGACGGAAATTCAGCCGGGCGTTGCGCAGACCGAGGTCGGTGAAGTAATATTTGAGATTGGCACCGATATACTTGCGCCCTTTGATGTCATAGCGCTGCGCCTTCTCGATCAGAAAAGCATCTGCCAGAAAATCAATATGCTGTGAAATGGTCTTGTTGGTGTAGCTCATCTGGCGCTCGCTTGCGAAGGTGTTCGCAATTTTAGACGGGTTGGTCGGCGCGCCGATTGCAGATGCCAGAACGTCAACCAGAATGTTGATCTCCGCATCGTTCTGAATGCGGTTGCGCTCGATTACATCCTTCAGATAGACGTTAGCAAAGATGTTTTTCAGATAGTCCGCCTTCTGGCGTTCGTTCTGAAAATTTACGATCTGCGGCAGACCGCCGTAGAGCATATATTCGTCCCAGGCATCGTCAAAGTCACCGTCCCAGACCGAATAGAACTCTGCAAACGACAGCGGATGAATGCGTATCTCGTCACCGCGGCCGCGAAATTCGGTCACGATGTCGCTGGAAAGAAACTTGGAGTTGCTGCCGGTCACATAGACGTCGATATTGCTCATGCGCAGCAAGCTGTTCAGAACTTCCTCAAACCGGGGCATGAACTGCACTTCATCGAGCAGAAGATAATACGGCCCGTCGCCGCGCATGGCATCCGTGATATAGCGGAAGCATACCTTGGGGTCGCGCAGCTCCTCGTTCTCAATGCCGTCCAAAGCGATCTCGATAATATGATCCTCCGGAACGCCGCTTTCAAGCAGATACCGCTTGAATATGGTGAACAGCAGATAGGATTTTCCGCAGCGCCGTATGCCGGTGACAATCTTGATCATGCCGTTGTCCCTGCGCTCGATCAGTTGGTTCAGATATGCCTCTCGCCGGATCTCCATGTAACCACTCCTATTTTTTGTGCCATGCACGTTTTTTAGTAATATCATTGTAGCATATCAGCTTTGACCGCGCAATCGGTGCAGTCCTATTTTCTGCGGCACAGAACAGATTTATGTATCGCGCCTATTCGCCGAAAGGACGGAAATCGAAGGTCGATCCACGAGTGCTGTTCAAGGTAATGGTGTACGGATATCAATGTGGGATCTATTCCAGCCGGAAGAAGCGTGCCGGTATCGAATAGACTGTGTGCGGCTGATGCCAAGCTGTGCGGAAAGCACTTCTTCGGTAAGCTGTTCGCCCGGCTTGAGTTCTCCGGTCAGAATTGCCTCGCGCAGCATCTGATAGGCTTTATCCGAAAAAGACTCCCTTTTCTTGAGTGCCTGTAAAGCCATTCTACTACTCCTTTGCTTAATTCAATGTATAAGAATACATTTAGAATCGTCAAGTATAATATATGCCAAAATAGAAATGCATCGCAGTCTAACGTTATAGCGTTATAACGTTATGACGTTATAACTTTGTAACTTTTCAACGTTATAACTGTATAAAATAAAAATCCTAAGACACCCGGAATAAAATGCTCCGGACATCTTAGGACTTTTCATTTTAAAATATCCTGCGTATCGCCCCATCCAAACGGCTGATCGAGGAAATGCCGGTCGGCTGTGAGCAGCCGCAGATGATGAGGAGACCGTTTGCGCGGCATGGATCAAGCGCCGCGAATATATCCCAAGCAGTAATTTTTAGTCTGAGAAGTTCAAAATCCGGCTTCCTTGCGAAAATCAAAACGCAGGTTTCTCGCATTCGTAAAAACGTGTGTGTTAACAAAAAGGACAAGCCGCGTGCCGTCCGCCGCAGGCTGCGCAGGCAGATCGAGCAGCAGATCAACGCCGACGCGCTCCGCCGTCAGTTCGGCAGCGAGCTGACCGGAACGGTCGTGACGGCAGTCTGCAACATCAAGTACGCAGACAAGCTGTTCAT
>NZ_QUDX01000018.1:19266-19521 GCF_003477715.1 Butyricicoccus sp. AF35-5AC | reverse complement strand
AAGCTGGACTTTCTCTTTCAGGCCCTTGTGAAAACCTCCCGACTGGAAACAGGCGTGATCCAGTTGGATAAGAAGCTGGGCCGTCTTTTTGATACTGTGGCGCAGGCCATGAGTGGGATCGTGTATGCGGCGGAGAAAAAGGAAATCGCCGTGTCCGTGGACTGCCCGGAGGATTTGACCGTTTCCCATGACAGCAAGTGGACATCGGAAGCCCTCTTTAACCTGCTGGACAATGCGGTGAAGTACACCCCGGCA
>NZ_QUDX01000018.1:0-19256 GCF_003477715.1 Butyricicoccus sp. AF35-5AC | reverse complement strand
TAACCTGCTGGACAATGCGGTGAAGTACACCCCGGCAGGCGGGAAAATCGCTGTGTCGGTGGTGCTGTGGGAAATGTATGTGGAGATCAAAGTGACCGACACCGGCAAGGGCATTTCCGAAAGCAATCAGGCTGCCATCTTCCGGCGCTTCTATCGTGAGGAAGAAGTACACGAACAGCAGGGCGTGGGCATTGGCCTGTATCTGGCCCGCGAGATTGTAATGCGGCAGGGCGGCTATGTCAAAGTGGTTTCGGAGCCGGGCAAGGGTTCGGAATTTTCCATTATGCTGCCTACAAAATGAAAGTAAACAAGCGAGGTGTTTCTATTATGAATGAACGAGAAAAAATAATCCGACTGTGGTTTGATATGTGGCTTTATCAGAAAGATATGGGCATTGATGATATTTTTGCGGAAGATGTACTCTATACAGAAAGTTGGTGTCCCCAGTATAGCAATCGTAAAACAGTAAAACATTGGTTTCAGGAGTGGAATACCCGTGGAAAGGTGGTAGTTTGGGAAATCAAGCAATTTTTCCATAAAGAAAATCAAACGATTGTAGAGTGGTATTTCAAAAATGGAATGAACAATGGGGATATAGAGGAATTTGACGGTATTTCTTTGATTGAATGGACAGAGGACAATAAAATAAAATCATTAAAAGAGTTTGGGTGTAACCGTAATACCTACAATCCTTATCAAGAAAGCGATACTCCTCAATTTAGAAATCAAAAGGCGAATTGGTTTTAGAACAGATCATGAGCTACGGCGGACGGCCATTTCCGGCTGCCCGCCGTAAATTTTTTTGAAATGTCCGAGCGCTGTAACATTTCACCCCGATTTTCAATGAAATTTTTTGGCCGCTGTAACATTTCGCGGACATTTGGGTTTTACAATGACCTTATCAACAGGCAGAAAGCCTTGAAAGGAGTTTTGAGTATGAGCGTTTTGCAGACGATTGATCTGAAAAAGTATTACGGCACAAAGCCGAATATCACCCGCGCCCTTGACGGCGTGAACTTCTCCGTAAATGACGGTGAGTTTGTGGCCGTTGTGGGAACCTCCGGCAGCGGCAAGTCCACCCTGCTTCACATGATGGGCGGGCTGGACACTCCCACCAGCGGAACAGTGATTGTCCGAGGCGAAGAACTGGCAAAGAAGAACGACGAGCAGCTTACCATCTTTCGCCGCCGCAACATCGGCTTTATCTTCCAGAACTATAACCTTGTTCCGATCCTGAATGTGTATGAGAACATCGTCCTGCCGGTGGAGCTGGACGGGGACACGGTGGATCAGAAGTTTTTGGACGAGATCGTTCATCTGCTGGGGCTGGAAGATAAACTGAAAAATATGCCGAACAATCTTTCCGGCGGACAGCAGCAGCGTGTGGCTATCGCCCGCGCCTTGATTACCAAACCGGCTATTGTGCTGGCCGACGAGCCGACCGGCAACCTTGACAGCAAGACCAGCGCCGAGGTGCTGGGGCTTATCAAGCGCACCAGTGCAGAGTTCCGGCAAACTGTTGTGATGATTACGCACAATGACGACATTGCCCGCCTTGCAGATCGGATTGTCCGCATTGAGGACGGCAAGATTGTGGAGTAAGGAGGTGGCAGGCTATGACATGGCCTTTTGAGAATGATACCAGCGCCATTACAAAGAAGCTGGCAAAGAAAAGTTTGCAAAGCGAGAAGCTCCGGAATCTGATGGTGGTGATTGCCGTTGCGCTGGCGGCATTTCTGATCTGCTTTACGGGAATTGTGTCTACCTCCCTGACACAAATGCAGCGCAATCAGGTTGTCGATACTTATGAGGCGGTCTGGCTGGGCGTAGAGGAAAACGACATTGAAACCCTGAAAGGACTGCCGGAGTTTGAGCGCGTAGGCGGCTACTATATGCTGGGTGAGGAGCTTTCAGAACAGGGCTATCATGCGTCTTATGTGTATTGCGACGCGCAAATGATGGAGATTACCAAGGCGCAGATGGAGTTGTTAGAGGGCCGGGTTCCTGAAAAAGCAAATGAAGTTGTTGTAAGCGAATACTTTCTTTCCACCTATGGAAACAATGCCAAGATCGGGGACACTGTGACCTTAGATACAGAGAGTTTTCATGGTGATTATGTCGTTACCGGCATTATGGACAGCGTAAATGAAAAAGAAGCGAATACCTGCGCTATCATTCTTTCCAACGCTGCCCTGACAGGATGGAAAGGGTTTGACCCGACTGGCTATCGCGCCTATGTCCATTTCAAAAACAGCGACCAGTTGGGCGAAGAACTGATGACCTCTTATTGCAGGGAGATTGCGGAGGAATATCAGCTTCCTATGCCCAAAATGAACAGCAAGTATTTTGCCTATGCTTCTAAATCCTTTGATTTTGCACTGATGGCTGGCGTGATTGCCATTGTTCTGATCGGCGGCTATATTGTGATCCAGAGTATCTTCCGTATCTCCATCAATGACAAAATCAAGAGCTACGGGCAGCTACGGACGATTGGTGCAACGCCAAAGCAAATCAAGCGGATTGTAAAGCGGGAGGGGCGTAAACTCGGCAGTATCGGGATTTTGATTGGTACAGTGCTGGGTGTATGCGGCGGTTTTCTTTTGTTTCCCAAGGGATTTAATGCTGTTTCCTATGTGGCAACGATTATTTTGATACTCATAAGCAGTTGGATCATGGTATCTGTTTCCATCCGTAAGCCGATAAAAATTGCGGCAGGGATTTCCCCGATTGAAGCCGTCCGTTTTACCCCGGCACAAAAGGACATCCGAAGCCGAAAAAAGAATATCAAGCTCAATCCTGTTTCAATGGGAATTGCGAATTTTAAGCGTGACCGAAAAAAGACCGTTGCTATTGTAGCCTCATTGAGTTTGGGCGGAATTATTCTGCTTGTGGTATCCTCCATTGTTTTGCTGCGTTCTCCAGAGGCGCTTGCAAGACGGTTTTTCCCGGACGGCGACTATAAAATTTATTTGGATTCTGAAATGACAGAAGAAAAGGTTATGGCAGCGGGAAATCCGTTGAATGAAGAATTAAAACAGGAAATCTTATCTATTGATGGTGTTACAGATATAATTTCAAGCAGACAATCTCTCTATGCAACCCTTAAGACGGACATTTACCAAAGCGGTGGTATGTGTGATATGCTGACCGACCAGAATTATGCAACAGTTGAAGCGGCTCTGACAGCAGGAACGATGCCAAAAGATTCCCGTAGTATTGTAATTGACTATAATGTGCTAAAGCAGAATGAGGATATGGGTGTTGGTTCAACAGTTGACTTTTATTTTGGAGAGGGGCAACCGCCTGTTTCCGTCACTGTATCAGGATTGTTTGATTCCAACAAGACGCCTTCCGGGCATGGAAAACTGGCCCTCGATGGAGTACTCTTTTTCGCACCAGAAGCATTGTTCCATGAACTGCACCCGGAAATCGCTTCTTTCGACTATTCATGGAGCATTGTAAACGATCCGAAAAAAACGGACTATGTGGGAGCTGAATTGAAAAATATTGTTGCCAGCCATAGTAATATTGCCTTAGATGAAATCAATACAGTGATTGAATATGAAGAAATGACAAATTCTTTTGCGTTTGGCAGTATGGAGATACTTTCATGGTTGGTATTTCTCTTTGGCGTTATCAACCTTATCAATACGACACTCTCTAACCAGATAGCCCGAAAGCAGGAAAACAGTATTCTGCGTTCTATCGGCCTAACACAAAAACAGCTATGTGAAATGAACATCTGTGAGGGGCTGTGCTATGCGCTCTTTGCAACATTGGCGACGCTGATCGTTGGGCTTCCGGCTTCCATCTTTGCTTGCAGAAAAATGAGTATAGGAGCTTTTGCCGGAAATGTAGTGCCTTACAAATTCCCGGTTTTGGAAATGGGACTGTTCATTCTGGTATTGTTCGGAATGGAACTGATCTTGTCTGTATGGACAATCCGCAGACAGAAAAAGCAATCCCTGATCGAACAAATGCGGGCGATGGAATAACCGTATGGGATCGGCGGGGCGGCGTGTGCTGCCCCGCTTTTTTCGCCATTTCTCAAAAAATTTTTGAAATGTCCGAGCTTTGTAACAATTCAGCCTGTTTTTTTGTCGAAATCAAAGGCACCTCGGACATTTATAGTTCTTCCAAAAGTTTGATGATAATATTACCATTCATGGAAGAAGCAATCTGTTATTGCAATAATGCGAAATTGACGATAGAAAGTTTTTCATATCTCGGTCAGCTCAACAATTACATTACTCTGCTGATACAGCCAGTCCGTAAATTCTTTCGGGCTGGCCGTTCCTGTTTTTACAGCCTTTTTTCTCTGTAAGGCTTCTTTCTTAAAGTCGGAAAAGGAAGCCTGTATTTTTTCCAGACGGTCAGCCGGAAAGCCTGCGGTATTTTTTACCCGGTTTATTTTGTTGCGCCAGTTCTGGCATTCATTTTTATAAAGCAGGTCATAGTTATTTTCTCTTGACCTCTCGTCAAATTCCCGCTTGTTTTGAAGCGCCTGTGCTTTTCGGCACTTGTCGCTGCACAGCTCATACCGCTGGCTCTTTGCCAGAAAATATTTTCCACAGACCTTGCACCGCCGGAAGCAAAGCCCCCAGTCATTCAGCCTGTTCAGATAATAGGTAATCAACGGGTAGAGGGACGCATAGGCAGACACACATTCTTCTGTGCGCCGGTTGTCCGGGAACCAGAGGTCAAGCCGGGTATCTTCTGACGGTGCGCCTTTGAAATAAAGGCTGCCAGCTTGAAATTGTTTCGGTTTTCCTGTCTCCCTGTCAAAGCTCATGGTTTCGTTTTGGAATACCCCGGTCAGTCTGCTCATTTTATCCATGAAGCGGTCACAGGCAGCGTTACGGTCACGGGGTTCTCTGGCAAGCAGATAGCTGTTCCAGATACGGAACGCCACATACATTTTCAGAGGGTCGTTGCTAAGATATTTCTCCCAAAGAAATTCGCTTGCCGCCTGCTCCAGCTCCGGCTGTTTCCATCGGTTGGAGTGGAGAGCTTGCCGCAGCGGAGAAAGCCCGTATAAGTTCCAGTCTCTGTCCGTGTCACGCTCAAAGTTTATCAAAAAAGTTCCCAGTGGGCGTGTCATATCACAAAGCACCTCTGCGTTTTGGCTCCCGTTCAGACGGAAGCGGATCTGCTGTTCTTCCCCAATCAAAATCCGCTCTTTCATTTTCTTCCTGTCCAGCGTCAGGACAAACAAAATCCTCTCAAAACATGGCTCATGCCGTATAAACTGATTCTCCATCCCTATCCCCTGCCTTTGTTTATGGTAATTATATAATTCAGTTATATCCGTTACACTCATGGTATCGCAGAATCATTGTTTTGTCAAGGATAGTACGCTATGATGATTGCGGTTGGTAATTTCGTACCGCACAGTACCTTGACAAGTGAATGACCGTCCAAAAGGGATATGACCGGCAGGAGAAGTGACGCATTCGGCGCACCAATGCAGGGAAACACCGCAGGAATGGGGCAGGAAAACGGCTTTTGGGGAGAACGGCAACAGGAAGCATTTTAACCTATTTGATTTATGGGAGGAACAGAATGAACGATAAAAAGAGATTGAACAGCTACGAGGATTTACCGCTGGTTCTGGATGTGGCGGACATTCAGTGGATTATGGGAATTTCAAGAGCGAGCGCCTATGAGCTGGTACACACACCCGGCTTTCCAGCGTTCCGCAGGGGCAGACTTATCAAGGTCAGCAAAATTGCTTTCTTTGAATGGATGGCAAAAGGCTCCGAAACCGTACCGGGAAGCGACAAATAAGCGTGAGGTATCATTCCCTGACTTGCAATACTGCCGCACTTTCCAAAGGGGCATACAGAGGGAAAAAAACTTAAAAATGATACCGAGACGCTACATCAAAACAGCCTATCTGCGTACATCAGATAGAAACGGAGAAAGGAGCCGGTTATGGCAAGAATGAGTAACAAGCGGCGGTTGGAATGGTCTTTCTTCTTAAATGACCGCAGCCGTATCACTTACAACGAACTGTGCCGGAAATGCCAGCACGAATGTAAACAGAGCTTCCGGGCGGTTGTGGTTGACTGCCCGAAGTATCTTTCCAAGCGTTCCAAGAAAAAGGACAAGACTGCCGGAAACGGCAAAATCCCTTAGGAACTAAGGGCGCACTTCTATACATAGTCTAAAGACCATGTATCGTGCGTCCTGCGGAGCTTACCTCTGCCGCTGATAAAATCAGCAATCCGAGGTCTGCGTTCGCTTCGCTCCGACAAGGTGGCTACACCCCCTTGCGCCGCTAAAGCGGCTATCCCCTGTGTACTCGCCGCAAAGAGAAATCCGCTCTGCGGTTTTCCCTTTTCATCGGGTTTTATAGAAGCACTGACACACGGACTGTCTGCGGATGGTCTTTCTTTATCTTATCAGCAAAGGATGTGAGAACATGGAAAAATCTTTGGAACAGTTGAAGCAGGAATATGAAAAAACCACTGTCCTGCTGGAACAGGAAAAACGGAAAATGCAGCGTTTGAAAAACCGGCAGGCGTATCTGGAAAGCGGTTCCCGGAAACAGAGGACGCACCGGCTGATTACCCGTGGGGCAGCTATTGAGAGCATTGCACCACAGACAAAGGAGCTATCCGAAGCGGAATTTTATTCCCTCATGGAAAGCATTTTGAATCTGCCGCAGGCGGAGCATTTCATCCGGTCTGCCACAGAGAACCACGCCCGTATTTCCGGGCAGGAGAAAGGCGGTGACTAAGGATAGCACTTTATCATTTTTCAATCGCACAGATCAAGCGCAGCGCCGGTCAGAGCGCCATTGCCAGCGCAGCCTATCGAGCCGGGGAGCGTCTTTACAGCAGCTACTATGGAGAAGTCAGCGACTACACCAAAAAGGGCGGCGTGATCGCTTCGGAAATCATGCTGCCGCCCCATGCGCCGGAAATATATCTTGACCGGGCGACCCTCTGGAATGCTGTGGAGAACTGCGAGAAACATCCAAAAGCACAGCTTGCCTATTCCTTTGATATTGCCATGCAGAATGAATTGACGCTGGAAGAAAACATGGAGCTGGCGAGGAAGTTCGTACAGGAGCAGTTTGTGACAAAAGGCATGATTGCCGACCTTGCTTTTCACAGCCCGGAGAAAGAGGACGGCGGCATCCCTAACCCGCATTTTCATGTGATGACAACCATGCGCCCTTTGAACCCGGATGGCACATGGGGACAAAAACAGCGTCGGGAATATCTTCTTGATGAAGATGGAAACCGAATCCGGGATAAAAACGGCGATTATATGTTTAACGCTGTCCATACAACAGACTGGCATGAGCCGGAAACGCTGGAACACTGGCGGGAGCAGTGGGCGGCTGCCGTTAATACAAAATTTGAGGAAAAAGGGCTGGATGTGCGTATCGACCACCGTTCCTATGTGCGGCAGGGGCTTGACCTGATACCTACTGTCCACGAGGGAGCTAATGTCCGGCAGATGGAAGCAAAGGGCATCCGCACCGAGAAAGGGGAACTGAACCGCTGGATTAAAGCCACCAACCGGCTCATGCAGGATGTGAGGAAGAAGATCAAAGCCCTGTTTGTCTGGATGGCAGAGGTAAAAGAAGAACTTTCCAAACCGCAGACACCGAGCCTTGCCGACCTGTTGATCGCTTATTACAACCAGCGCAACGCAGGGGCATGGAGCAATAAAGCCAGAACCGGAAACTTAAAGCAGTTTGCCGAAGCCGTCAATTATCTGACGGAAAACAAGCTGCTCACATTAGAGGATTTGCAGGAGCGTCTTTCCTCTGTCAACGAAGAATTTGAAGCGTTAAGCGACTCCATGAAAAAGAAATCTGCCCGGATAAAGGAATTGCAGGAATTGATACGGGAGGGCGAGAATTACCAGCGGCTAAAACCTGTTCATACGGAATTGAACAATATCAAGTTTAAGAAACAGAGGGAGAAATTTGAAACATCCCACGATGCGGAGTTACGGCTGTTTTATGCCGCCCGCCGTATTTTGAAAGAAAAACTGGACGGAAAACCCATTGCCCTGAAAGCATGGAAACAGGAATACGCACAGTTAAAAACAGAGTATGCCGAACTGTCTCCGCAGCACAAGCCACTCCGGGAGGAAGTCATACGGCTACGGCAGGTGCAGAACGCCGTAGATACCGCACTGCGCCGGAGGGAGCAGCCACAGGCAGTACAGAGAAAGAAACATGAGATGGAGCTATGATATAATCGGCAGCTTTACCGCTACCAGTATTTTTATGGAGGGAGCATTTGAATGTATTTGAAGCGGTGAAACAGTCTGTTACCACTCGGCAGGCTGCTTCATTCTATGGAATCCGGGTGGGGAGAAACGGCATGGTCTGCTGTCCATTCCACAATGACCGCACGCCCAGCATGAAAGTGGACAGCCGCTTTTACTGCTTCGGCTGCGGGGCTTCCGGGGATGTGATCGACTTTGCCGCTTTGCTGCATGGATTGGGGAAACGGGAAGCTGCGGTCAGGCTTGCGGAGGACTTCGGCGTTTCCTATGAGAAATCCGGCAATGCGCCGCCAGATAGGAAGCGTCACAACAGGTCACAGCCCCGACAAAAATCAGCGGAGCAGAGATTTCAGGAAACGGAACGGTATTGTTTCCGGGTGCTATGCGATTATCTGCGCCTGCTGGAGCATTGGAAAACAGCACACGCCCCACAGCCGCAGGATGCCATCTGGCATCCTCTTTTTGTGGAAGCGTTGCAGAGGATAAGCTACACAGAATACCTTTTGGATATTTTGTTATACGGAGAAATAGAAGAAAAAGCGGCATTGATCGCCGCACAGGGAAAGGAGGTGTTGCGGCTTGAACAGCGAATTTCAGAGCTTGCCGCCGGAAACGCAGGAAGCGGTCAAAAGGACGATGGACACAATGGAACCGGCGCAGACACCGGCAGAAATCCGGGAAACATTAGAGGGGACGCAGAAAGGCGGCGTGAAGAACAGCATCCGAAACTGCCTGACGGTGTTCCAGCGTGACCCTCTGTTTCGCGGGGCGCTGCGCCTGAACCTTTTGACGGAGCAGATTGACATTGTGAAGCCGCTGGGCTGGGAGCGCACCAGTACCACGCTGACCGACATGGACATGAACTACCTGCTTTTGTATCTGGAAGAAAATTACGGGCTTACCAGCGAGAAAAAGGTGCAGAGCGCCATCAAGATTGTTGCCAATGAAAACCGCTACCATCCAGTCAGGGATTACCTGAACAGCCTGCAATGGGACGGCACAGAGCGCATCCGTTACGCCCTGCATCACTTTCTGGGAGCCGATACGGACGAATACACCTATGAAGCCTTGAAACTGTTCCTGATGGGAGCCATCCGGCGGGTATTCAGACCGGGGAGCAAGTTTGAGGTCATGCTCTGTCTGGTTGGTGGTCAGGGAGCCGGGAAATCTACCTTTTTCCGGCTGCTGGCAGGCAGGGACGAATGGTTTTCAGACGATTTGAAAAAGCTGGACGATGAAAATGTGTACCGCAAGCTGCAAGGGCATTGGATTATCGAGATGTCGGAGATGATTGCCACAGCCAACGCCAAGAGTATTGAGGAAATCAAGTCATTCTTAAGCCGCCAGAAAGAAACCTACAAAGTGCCGTATGAGACACATCCGGCAGACCGGCTGCGGCAATGTGTATTTGGAGGGACGACCAACCGGCAGGACTTTTTGCCCCGTGACCGCACCGGCAACCGGCGCTTTCTCCCCGTGACGGTGTACCCGGAACGGGCGGAGGTTCACATACTGGACGATGAAGCGGCGGCGAGGGCGTATATCGAACAGATGTGGGCGGAAGCCATGACGGTTTATCGCAGTGGGAAGTATAAGCTGTCATTCAGCATGGAAATGAACCGATACCTGAACGCCCACCAGCAGGACTTTATGCAGGAAGACACACAGGCCGGCATGATCTACGCCTATTTGGAGGACTACACCGGCGACAGGGTATGTTCCAAGCAGCTTTATGAGGAAGCGCTGGGGAACTTAAATTCCCCGGCAGACTGGGAGACACGGGCAATCTGCGAGATTATGAATACCGGCATTGCGGGCGGCATCATACAGGGCTGGGTAGCCTACAAAAGCCCGAAGCGGTATAAGAAATACGGTTCTCAAAAAGGCTGGGAGCGTGTCAACCAAGCTCCGCCGGAGGGGGACGGTTTTCAGGAAATCACGGAAGAAGAAGCCCGGCAAATGGAACTTCCATTCTGAAAAGCCACCGGTTGACAGTTTGGTTGACGCTTTGGTTGACAGCCGGTTGACGGGGAAAAGCCTGATATTTGGGGCATTTCTCTCCTTTGTCAACCATGTCAACCAAGAAATCAAAGAAAAAGTAAAAAGTAATAATAGAGCGCCTATGGATTGTTTTCAAAGTCTTTTCTGCCGGTTGACACGGTTTGGTTGACACGGAGACAGTCTGCGGCTGTACACCTGTCTGACATTCCCTTGTCGGGCATATTTCATTTATGGAGGTAACTGCCTATGGCAAAAAGCAAAAACGAGAGCAATAACAAAAACAGCGGCACCCTGCTTACCGAAAAAGACGGCACCCAGTATTTTGTCATGGGGAAAGTCCGTATCAAGGTATCGGAGCATTTCGCACAGGATGGGAAGCCGCTTGACAGCCTGCTGGAAGATGTGATCCAGCACGCTGCCGCCGCTTCCTGAAAAAATACGGAATAACGACTGTCAATCAGCCCACGCTTATGATATACTTGTACCAGCGAGTATTGTATAAGCGTGGGTTGTTTCTTTTAGAAGGAGGATTTTTAACCGTGAAACAACCATACAATACAACGATTTATAACACTGCACTATATTTGAGATTGAGCCGTGACGATGAATTACAGGGGGAAAGCGGCAGTATCCAGACCCAGCGCATGATGCTTAGACAGTATGCCGCAGAGCATGGGCTGACCGTTGTAGACGAGTACATTGACGACGGATGGAGTGGGACAAATTTCGAGCGTCCAAGTTTCCAAAGGATGATTGATGACATCGAAGACGGGAAAATCAACTGCGTTGTCACAAAGGACTTATCCCGTCTGGGAAGAAACTATATCCTGACCGGTCAGTACACGGAAATCTATTTCCCCAGCAAGGGAGTACGCTACATTGCCATCAATGACAATGTGGACACCATCAACGGAGAAAGCGAGCTTGCACCGTTCTTAAACATCCTGAATGAAATGCACGCCCGACAGACCAGCAAAAAGGTCAAGGCTGCCATGCACACAAGATTTGCCAATGGCGCACACTATGGAGCCTATGCACCGCTGGGCTATGTAAAAGACCCGGACAAAAAAGGTCATCTTCTGATCGACCCGGAAACACGCTGGATTGTAGAGAAGATTTTTGACCTTGCTGTACACGGGCGTGGAGCCGCCAGCATTACACGGATTCTGGTGGAGGAAAAAGTACCTACCCCCGGCTGGCTGAACTATGAAAGATACGGGACTTTCGCCAATATCTACGCCGGTGCGCCCGCAGAAAAAGCCTATGCGTGGACGATTGCACAGGTCAAGAGCATTTTGAAAGAGGAAACCTACATCGGTCACAGCGTTCACAACAAGCAGAGCAACATTTCATTCAAGAACAAGAAAAAGGTGCGGAAGCCGCAGGAAGAATGGTATCGTGTGGAAAATACCCACGAAGCCATCATTTCCGAAGAAGTGTTCCAAAAAGTTCAAGAGCTGATTGCAAGCAGACGCAGGAAACGCAGAAACGGTACGACACAGATTTTCGCAGGATTGATAAAATGTGCAGACTGCGGATGGTCTTTAGCCTATGGGGAAAACAAGCAGAACAAAAACCCATACGGGTACTACCATTGCAGCAAGAATGGACAGGGATTACGCCAGTGTTCCATGCACTATATCCGCTATGATGTACTGTATGCCTATGTGCTTGCAAGACTGCAATACTGGTCTATGCTGGCACAGAAAGATGAGGACAAGCTGCTGAAACGGCTGCTCAATGTCAGCGACAGGGAAAGGAACTCTGCGAAGAAAAAGCAGGCTGCGGAGCTGAAAAAGGCAGAGAAGCGTAAAGCCGAGGTTGACGGGCTGTTTGCTAAAATGTATGAGGACTGGTCTGCCGGACGCATAACCGAGTATAACTTCAATATGCTGTCCGAGAAGTACCAGAACGAGCAAAAGGAGCTTGAAACAAAAATAAGACAGCTTCACGAAATGATGGAAGCCGCCGTACAGACCGCAGCGGATGCTGAAAAGTGGATTGCCCTAATGAAACAGTATGTCAACCCTGTGGAGCTGACCGCCGAACTTCTGAACACTCTAATTGAAAAAATAACCGTCCACGAAGCTGTCAAGGGCGAGGATGGAAGCCGTGAGCAGGAAGTAGAAATCTACTACCGCTTCATCGGCAAAATCGACTGACCTTTCTTTTTTTACCCAACAATATCTTTAATTAAGGGAAACGGGCGGCGGTGCTCCCGATATCTCGCTCCTCCCATTGTTATCACAGGCCCTCGGCGTGGACACCGAAGCCCTGCTGAGAGGCGATCTGGAGGAAAACGATATGACTAACGGCAATATGAAGAAAATGCGGTTTTACCGCTGTCCGGCCTGCGGCAACCTGCTGTTCTCGACCGATGACGCAGATGTGACCTGCTGCGGTGCAAAATTGACCAACCTCGTTATGCACAAACCAGACGAGGAAAATGCACTGCAAATTGAGCACAGCGACGGCGAATGGTATATCACCGCACCGCATGAAATGCACCGCGAGCACTATATCTCGTTCGTTGCATTTCTCGCCGGAGACACGATGATCGTCAAAAAGCAGTACCCGGAATGGGGATTAGACGTGCGTCTGCCCTATATTCGGCATGGTATGCTGCTGTGGTACTGCACGAGGGACGGACTGTTCTATCAGAACATCTGAGCAAAGGCAGGGTAACCTGCCTTTTTTATTTTTGCAGGAGGCTTTTTACAATCCTTCATTTTTGGTTATATTTTTCGTAAAATCGACTTGCTTTTTTAGGAGGGCAATGGTATAGTCAAAGAGAACTTTATACTACTAAAGCTTGGAGGTAGTTCAAATGTACAAAGAAATGATGGATTCCATCGGTATGATCCAGTCGATCGACCCCGAGCTGGGCAGTGCGATGAACGAGGAGCTGCACCGTCAGCGCCAGAATATCGAGCTGATCGCCAGCGAAAATATCGTTTCTCCCGGCGTTATGGCTGCTATGGGCAGCGTGCTGACCAATAAGTACGCTGAGGGTCTTCCCGGCAAGCGCTACTACGGCGGCTGTGAATTTGTTGACAAGGTAGAGCGCATCGCAATCGAGCGCGCATGTGAGCTGTTCGGTGCAAAGTATGCGAATGTTCAGCCGCACTCCGGTGCACAGGCCAACCTTGCGGTTTACTTCGCTCTGCTCGATCTGGGCGATACCGTTATGGGTATGGATCTGTCTCAGGGCGGTCACCTGAGCCACGGCTCTCCGGTCAACCAGTCCGGCAAGAACTACCACTTTGTTTCCTACGGCGTAAACGAGGATGGCTTCATCGACTACGCTGAGCTTGAGAAGGCTGTCAAGAAGCATCGCCCGAAGCTGATCGTTGCAGGTGCATCCGCGTATCCGCGTGCCATCGACTTCGAGAAAATGGCCGAGATCGCACATGGCTACGGCGCTTACCTGATGGTCGATATGGCGCACATTGCCGGTCTGGTTGCCGGCGGTCAGCACCAGAACCCGATGCCGTATGCTGACGTTGTTACCACCACCACCCACAAGACGCTTCGCGGTCCGCGCGGCGGCCTGATCCTGACCAACAACGCAGTTCTGGCAAAGCGTATTAACTCCGCTGTATTCCCGGGCACCCAAGGCGGCCCGCTTGAGCATGTTATCGCGTCCAAGGCGGTTTGCTTCGGTGAGGCACTGCAGCCGGAGTTCAAGGAGTACGCACGCAAGATCGTCGAGAACGCCAAGGCTATGGCTGCACAGCTGCAGGCACGTGGTGTCAAGCTGGTTTCCGGCGGCACCGACAATCACCTGCTGCTCGTTGATCTGACCGACGAGGAGTGCACCGGCAAGGATCTGGAGGCGCGTCTGGATTCGGTTCACATCACCGCCAACAAGAACACCGTTCCGGGCGAGAAGCGCAGCCCGTTCATCACCTCCGGCGTTCGTCTGGGCACCCCGGCCGCTACGACTCGCGGCATGGGCGTGGAAGAGATGAAGATCATCGCGGACTGCATCGCAGATTGCATCTACCACTACGATGAGAAGAAGGACGAGATTTCCGCACGCGTTCTGGCACTCACCGAGAAGTTCCCGCTGTACGAATAATCTCCGGCTGCCGCGGAACTACTCATCCGGATTTCTGAGCAATGGCTGCATAAAGCTCCGGCGCACGCAAATCCGATGATACTCATACCAAAACAGAGCGTTTCACTGCTGTGAAGCGCTCTGTTTTCATTTCCGGGTAAGTCTCAAGCCTCTTGAAGTAATCCATTAAGCACATTTGCATCTGAATTTTTCGACAACGGAAAAAGACCGACGCCTGCATTTTGCAGGCGTCGGCCTCATACATATCTGATGCTTTTCCACTGACGATTATCACAAGTTTTCCTTTTAACCCTTGAAATCCCCAGTGTTTTCAGCGTTTTGGGGTACTTCTTAGTACATGCCGCCGCCCATATCCGGAGCAGCCGGAGCAGCCGGAACCGGCTCCTTCTTATCAGCAACCAGGCTCTCGGTAGTCAGAACCATCGAAGCAACGGATGCTGCATTCTGCAGTGCGGAACGGTTTACCTTGGTCGGGTCAACGATGCCGTTTGCGATCATGTCGCCGTAGGTCTCGGTTGCAGCGTCAAAGCCGTAGCCAACCTTGTCAGCGTGCTTAACCTTATCAACAACGATTGCGCCCTCGATGCCTGCATTGGCAGCGATCTGCTTCATCGGTGCTTCCAGACCGCGTGCAACGATCTGCATACCGGTCTTCTCATCGCCGGTTGCCTCTGCAGCCAGAGCCTCAACCGCTGCGATAGCGTTTACATAAGCTACACCGCCGCCTGCTACGATGCCTTCCTCAACAGCTGCGCGGGTTGCGTTCAGTGCATCCTCGATGCGGAGCTTCTGCTCCTTCATCTCGGTCTCGGTTGCAGCGCCAACCTTGATAACTGCTACGCCGCCGGCCAGCTTAGCCAGACGCTCCTGCAGCTTCTCACGGTCGAAGTCAGAGGTGGTGCGCTCGATTGCGCCGCGGATCTCAGCAACGCGGTTTGCGATAGCCTGCTTGTCGCCTGCACCGTCAACGATGGTGGTATTCTCCTTGGTTACCTTGATCTGACGGGCAGAACCCAGCATATCCATGGTAGCGTCCTTGAGCTCGATACCAACCTCCTCGGAGATTACGGTACCGCCGGTCAGGATCGCGATGTCGCGCAGCATATCCTTGCGGCGATCGCCAAAGCCCGGAGCCTTAACAGCTACGCAGGTGAAGGTGCCGCGCAGACGGTTTACGATCAGGGTGGACAGAGCCTCGCCCTCAACGTCCTCAGCGATGAGCAGCAGCTTCTTGCCGGCCTTAACAACCTGCTCGAGGATCGGCAGCAGCTCCTGAATGTTGGACAGCTTCTTATCGGTGATCAGCACCAGAGCATCATCCAGGTTTGCTTCCATCTTCTCGGTGTCGGTGCACATATACGGGGTGATATAACCGCGGTCGAACTGCATGCCCTCAACAACCTCAGAGTAGGTCTCAGCGGTCTTGGACTCCTCAACGGTGATAACGCCGTCGGTGGAAACCTTCTCCATAGCCTCTGCGATCAGGGTGCCGATCTCGTCGGAGCTGGAGGAGATAGCGCCTACACGAGCGATGTCGCCCGTGCCGTCAACCTTCTTGGAGTTCTCAGCGATTGCTGCAACAGCAGCCTTGACTGCCTTGGAGATACCGCGGCGCATTACCATCGGGTTTGCACCTGCAGCTACGTTCTTCAGACCCTCGCGAACGAAAGCCTGTGCCAGAACGGTAGCGGTGGTGGTACCGTCGCCTGCGATGTCGTTTGTCTTGGTGGCAACTTCCTTAACGAGCTGTGCGCCCATGTTCTCGAAAGCGTCGTCCAGCTCGATCTCCTTGGCGATAGTAACACCGTCGTTGGTGATCAGCGGACCGCCGTACTTCTTATCCAGTACAACGTTGCGGCCCTTCGGACCGATGGTTACCTTAACGGTATCAGCGAGCTGATCAATACCGCGCTGCAGAGCCTTGCGCGCGTCCTCGCCGTAAATAAGCTGCTTAGCCATGATGAATTACCTCCTGAAAATTACTCTACGATTGCCAGAATGTCGCTCTGACGAACGATGATATACTTCTCGCCGTCCAGCTTAACCTCAGTACCGGTGTACTTGCCGGTGATGACCTTCTGGCCCTTCTGAACTTCCATCTTGATTTCCTTGCCGTCAACAACGCCGCCCGGGCCTACTTCGATGATTTCAGCAACCTGGGGCTTCTCCTGTGCGGATGCGGTAAGAATAATGCCGCTTGCGGTGGTCTCCTCCGCCTCGACCATCTTGATAACTACGCGGTCGCAAAGGGGCTTGAGCTTCATAATGGATTCCTCCTATGAAAAATAAGATTTTACAATGTTGGGGGTTAGCACTCAAATTACCCGAGTGCTAACTTCGAGTATTATCTTACACCAAGGAGCCGCAATATGCAAGGGGGTAATCCGGAATTTTCACAAAAATTTTCTAAACAAATTATGAACAGTGCCCTATAGCGCTCAGCGTTTTGCCGGCCGTTTAGCAGACGGTCGGTCGGAGTGCTTATTCTCTCCCCTGTTTGATGCAGACGGGTCTTTAAAATACATATGCAGCTCGCACTTGATCATGCCGTTATACAGCTTGCGGCGCTTATCCGCCTTGCGGCCGTAGCAACGCTCGAACAGCGGGTCCGAACTGAGCAGATACTGCTTCATCGGGCTGTTTTTCGTCGCTCTGCCGAGGTCGGCGTACAGCTTTTCCGCCTGCTGCAAATCCAGCAGACGCTCACCGTACGGCGGATTGGCAAACAGTACGCCTGCACCGCTGTAATCGCGCTTTACTGCGTCCGCGCGCTCGAAGAACACCGTGTTCGCTACACCGGCCTTGCGCGCGTTCTCGATGGACAGCTGCACGCAGTCCGGGTCGATGTCGCTGCCGACGATATCGAATTTTGCGTCCGGCTGGGCAAGGTCAAGCGCACTCTCGCGCGCCTGCTGCCAGACCGACTTGTCAAAGCAGCTCCACTTTTCCGCGTCAAAGCGGCGCAGCAGACCGGGGGCACGGCGCTGCGCGATCATGGCCGCCTCAATCGCGATCGTGCCCGAGCCGCAGAACGGGTCGAGGAACGGATCGCGCCCGCGCCAGCGCGCCAGCTTGACCATAGCCGCCGCCAGTGTCTCACGAAGCGGCGCCGCATTGCTGTTGGCGCGGTAGCCGCGCTTGTGCAGACCGGCACCCGAGGTATCGAGGTACAGCTCAGCCACATCGTGCATGATGGCGAACTGAATCTGATACTTTTCACCAATCTCATCAAACCAGGTCTGACCGTACTTCGCGCCCAGACGCGATACGACTGCCTTTTTGATGATCTTCTGGCAGTCCGGAATCGAGTGCAGCGCGGAGTCCAGACTGTGACCCTTGACCGGAAATGCGCCGTCCGCCGGAATGAACTGCTCCCACGGGAGTGCTTTTACTCCCTCGAACAGCTGGTCGAACGTTTTAGCTTTGAATGTGCCGATGCGGATGAGCACGCGCTCGGCGCACCGCAGGTTCAGGTTCGCCCATGCGAGCGTGTTCTCGTCACCGGTGAACAGCACGCGGCCGTTTTCCGCGTGAACATCGGTCAGCCTGCCGCCGAAGCGCAGTTCGTCCGCGACGATGCCCTCCAGCCCGAACAGGGTCGGGCAGCATAATGTGAGTTGCATATGGTTTTCCTCCAAAAAGGCTCCCGCCGTCAGAGCAGGAGCCGAAAGTCCTTTTTAACCTTTATATTGTATCGGTTTTTAAGGATTTTGTCAAGATTTGCGACGAGATAACGCGGTTTGCTGAATGCCGCTATCCGGAGCGTTATCGCTTGAAAAGCGATAACGCTCTTGCCTGCCCTGCACGGGCACAAGAGGGAGACACCAAGGTTTGCCCGTAGGCCACTAAACCTTTTTCCGCGCCGTGTGCAGATTAAAGCAGTGTTCGATTTGTGCAGGTAGAGCCAGCGCATTCATGTAAGCAAACAGATAGAATCGGCAATGGGTAAAGAGGGCGTTGTCCATTGCAAATTCCAAACAGGAGTGTTTCTATGAACACAGTGGGTATTGATGTTCCAAGCAGAAAGAGCACGGCTGCAGCGCTTCGTTCTTTGGGCGAGGTTGTTCAGCTGCCGTTGGATGTTGTCCGCAACGCGGGAGGATTGGCCTCTCTCGCCGAGCACTTGAAGGCACTTGACAGCGAAACCCGCGTTGTGTTGGAACACGCATCGTAGTTCGTGAACGCATCGTCATCCGGCGGTTCCGGCCAACTCCACTGCTCGATCGGCTCATTGATATGCACGTCAAAGAACTTTGTTTCCGGTTCGCCGCACTCGCAGTTCGTTTCAAAGAAGCAATCCGGCATGAACTCTGTTCCGTGCCAGCCTTTACCTTCTCCAGTTTCGGCATTATACTGCGTAAAGTGCCAGCCGCTGCCCTCTGCTTCTCCTTCTTCCTGCTCAAAACGCACATATGGGAGATAGATCATTTTTCATTTTTCACACCTTTTTTCCTCCTTATTTGAGGCCTATTTTTACTGCGGACAAATAAAAAAGTGCCGGTAATGAGGATTTCATTACCGACACTTTCGATAAGGAAGGCTCTTTAGGGTCTTCCTTTTCTTTTTACCAAGAACTACCCCAATTACAGGAGTTATCGCCTATGCCCAGCAATATACCATCAAAGCCCGATGAAAACGGCGCAGCCGAATTCATTAAGCACCAGAAACTATGTGACTTGGATTACTATTCCCGCTTTTCGCGCGAGGAATTGGAAACCAAGCACGCCGATATTCTGCATTTATATGAGGCCCTTAAGAAAGACACCCGCTTTTGGATTGTCTTATCGTTCGCCCTGATTCCGGTTAGTGCGGTTATCTTATGGGACTTTTATCTGCTGCTTGCCAATCCCGCCTATGCCTTTTACGCATCAAAAAATATGAACATCGCAGAGATTATAGCTCTTCTCATACATATCGGAGC
>NZ_QUDX01000017.1:370-39821 GCF_003477715.1 Butyricicoccus sp. AF35-5AC | reverse complement strand
AACGCCTACATCTAAAGCAGCAACGAAAGTTGCTGCTTTTTTTGGTTTAATTATTTTTATTGTGGACTTGAGGTGAAGCTGGGGGTGCGTGGCAGCGTCCGTACCGGTATGCTTTTCGTAGCAATCAGCACGGGAGGCTTCGCCATGCAGTACATTCATTTGCCCTCTGGCCTAAGGCAATACCGCACAATAAAAGCAGCGGCGATTTGGCCGCGTCAAGTAAAGTTCGCAAAAGCCGCAAATTGCAATATCAGGTTGAGCATTTCATCTGTTAGAATCAGTCTGGTAGCGGAAGACGATTCGCCCATAGCTCTACAGCCAGAATGTCATCATCGCTGTAATCTGAAATCCACTTTCCCTTTGGTATAAAGCGTCGGATCAGGCCATTGTGGTTTTCTATTGCCCCTTTCTCACAGGATGTATACGGATGGGTAAAGTACACTTTCGTATTCGTTCCTGTTTCCAACTCTGCCAGCCGGGCAAACTCAGGATCGTTATCCGTTGTGATGGTACGGAATACCTTGCTGAAGTAATCCCCCAGTTCAGATTGCATCTTCTGAAAAGCAGCAGATTGATCACCTCAAGGCCTATAAATCCCCGAACCCGCTTACCGCCGACATGGACATTGTTGGTGGACTCCACACTGATAGTTGTTCCCGATCAGCCGGTGTAGCCCCTCCAGACACCAGAGAAAGATACCCTCTTTCTCCCGCAGCAGCTTATCCACCAGAAACGGATCGTCCGCTCGGCCTGCGGGCCGGTCTTTGGTAGTCAGCATGATTTGGCGTCGGAAGAAGCCATCGGACTTGTCGTGCAAGGCGGTCAGCGCACCGTTTCCGAAGCAGAGGAAGCGCACATACAGCTGGCTCTGGTAGCTCTGGACGCCCTTGCGCTCCATGTCCATCTTGCACTCGGAGGTCACGATGGACTTGATATAGTTGGTCTTGGGCAAGGCGCTCATATCCATATCGTCATCCACTATCAGGAGCTTGTTTTTCAAATCCGCACGGCTGAACCGGTTGCTCTCCACCTTCTGGATGCTGGTGGTATTCATGCTGTCACCCAGCAGGGAGCGCATGACCAGTCCAATGCGGCTTTTGTCCTCGCCGCCCTTGCCAATGAGCATGAGCATCTTCTGCCCCTTGGTGGTGGGCAGCAGACAGTAGCCGAGAAATTCCTGCAAGGCGGGAATATCATCTTCTTGCAGCAGCTCCGATAGGAATTGTAGCCACTTTTTCGGAGTGGGTGTGTCTGGATTATAAGTGACGGTGAGGCGGTTGTTGCAGTAGCTCTTGTCGGCACTGAAGCTGCCGTCCGTGAAAACGTCCCGTTGGCAACATGGATGCGGTCCGTCTCAATGGGCAGCGGCGGCGAATAGGTTTGCAGCTTGATACTGGCAAGTAAGTTTGCAACCGTCTTGGAGAGATTGGCGGTCAGCACGCCGGAGATTGTCAAACTGGCAGATTGGGACACGGTGAAGTCAAACGTTTTTACAAAAGCCGCGATACCATATGTGAGGTATCTTTTAAGGCAGGCATCCGCGAAGCAAGTTATCGTCTAGTATGTTAAATAGGTCACGACTTGCAGGGCGGTTGCTTTTTGCGTGAACTCCAGATAAAGCCTATTCTTTGGTTCCTAATGCACAGTTTTGGCGCTCCAGTGTTAAAATATAAAAGCGCTCAAATATTGCAGTTGGAAACACACGTAAGGACCTGTTAAAATTTTTATAAAATATCTTTTGTATCTTTCATCCCTTTAGGTGCTCTCGTTCGTTATACTGACAGAAAAGGCGGTGAGGCGGTGGAATATAGCGATCATGAACTGGTGCGCGGGATCAAAGGCGGAGATAAGAGCGCACTGGAGCTTTTGGTTCGCCGCTGGTATCCGCGAATTTACGGATATGTTTTCAAATTGACCGGGCATGAGCAGGACGCTTATGACTTGACGCAGGATGTTTTTATCGCAATGATGCAGAGCATCGGCAGTTATACGCCGTGGCGGAAATTTGACAGCTGGCTGTTTACGATCGCGCATAACAAATGTATGGACTACTTTCGCTTTCGACAGAAAATCGTTCAGGTGGAAGACACCATGTTCGACCGACCCGATCCGGTTGCCTCGTTTGAAGATATGGCAGCGGTCTCCATGTCCGTAAAAGCCGCTCTGGAGAAGCTGCCTGCCGCACAGCGGGAGGCAGTGATCTTACATTATTTCCACCAATTTACCGCAAAGGAGATCGCACAAATGACGAACACACCGCTGCCGACAGTCAAATCACGGCTTCGTGCCGCCAGAAATACACTCTCAGATAAACTGCGGGAGGACTTCAAATGAACGATCGAATGGAACAGGAAATCCGCCGCACCATTTTGCGGCTGCAAGCGTCCATGCCGGAGCCAAGGGACCGGCAGACGCCGGTCTTCACGCTGCTGCGGATTGCAGCAAGTGAAATGGACTGGGGGCTGCTGCTTGGGCTTTTCGCGGGTGCATTGATTTTCGGTCTGCTCAGCGTCAGGGCTTTGTCCATGCCAATGCTGACGATTTTCTGCACCGCACCCATGCCGATGCTCCTGCTGTTCCATCGGTATGTGCTCGTCAGTAACCAGAACATGCGTGAATTGGAGGCTACATTTCCGTATTCCTATCCGGAGATGCTGGCTGCGCGGTCTGTCGTGATTTCATGCTGCATGTTCGGCGCTCTGGTGCTCCTTTCCGTGATGCTGCACGTTTCTGCGAGTGAGGCGTTTTTGCGGCTGGCGCTCTGCGGCGCGGTACCGGACATTTATCTCTGTGCGCTGCTCCTGTTTTTGTCTGCTTCGCTCCGCAATTCGGAAGGGCTGTCCCTGCTTGCGCTCGTCTTCTGGGCGGCGCTTTGCTTCCTCGTGACGGTACTGCCGTTTGACCGGCTTTTGCAGCTCTGCTCCACCGCCGCCTACGCTGTGCTGGCGGCTATCGGACTGATTTTATACAGCATTCTTGTATACAATGTTCAACGAAGGAGGGAGCATTATGACATGGCTCATATCGGATGAAGCCAGAAAGCACCGGGCGTTCCGCGAGGTCTGGGTCGCGTATCTCCTTGGCGGGTTGTATCTGCTGCTGGGGTTATACACAGAAATTTCGGAACAGAATTACAGCGTGCTCTATGATGCACAGCAAAAGTGGAATTTTGTTCAGCAGAATATCTATTCCTATGGCGCGACGCTGACGGCGTTTCTGCTTGCGGTCGGATTGCCACGGCTGGTCTGCTGTGAAAGGGAATACCGGACGGACGATCTTGTCGGGACGGCAGCGCTTGGCCGACGGTACACATGGAGAGCGAAAACGGCGTTTACGGTCCTCTATTGCGCGGTCGTTGTTTTCATCATCGGCGCAGCCAGTCTGCTGGTAAACGGCGGCGCGTTCGGGTTCGAAGGCGCCCTCTCCTCTGTTGCCGGATGCGTGTATTTTGCGGATACGGCGCTGCCGCCGATGTCCAATCTTGCGTACTGTGCGATCCAGTATGGCTTTCTGTTTTTGGGCGCGTTATATTTCGCCGGGTTTATCCTGATCGTCGCTGCGCTGACGCGGCGGACGGCGCTCAGTCTGTTCCTCTGCGGCGGAAGCTATCTGCTGTTTTTCGCGTATTCCGCTGTCGGGCCTCAGCTGCCGGAGCTCCTTCGCGTGCCGATCGACGCGCTCTATCGGTTTGGCTTCGGTGGGTATCTGCTGCAGGAGAGCTATTCGTGGGTCTTTCCATATTTGTGGTCGGACGTATGGAAACCGGTCCTGCTGGGGATTGGCATGATCCTTCTGGAGTTTTTCCTCTTTTGGAGGATATGGAGGAGGAAAGCAAAGGCATGAAGGCTGATCTGATCCGCTGTTTCCGGAATCCGCTCTACTGGCTCGTTTTGGGTGCTGGGCTATCCGTTCGGGGCATTCTCGCCTTCTTTGATTCCCGATTCCGCAGCGATGCGTTCTGGTCCTTATCCGCAGAATTCTGGAATAAGATAGGCTCCGTAACACTCGGTTTTCTGGTTCTGCTCGTTCTGATCCGTCTGTTTTCCGCGGATCGTGAAACAGGAGTCTTTCCCGTCATCAACAGCACTGCCTATGGTCGAAGCACGCTGTTCCGGAACCGGTTGATTGCCGGGAGCATTGCCGCTTCGGCTGTTGCTGTGCTGTTAGCAGCCGGAAATCATGCGCTGTCAATTCTCATTTCCGGCAGGCTTCCCCAACCGGATGGTTGGAATCACGCATGGTTCCGCAGCACGGCGATCGTTCTCATCGGAACCATTGGATTTTTCCTCTTTGCAGCATTTGTATGTGACAGTCTGAAGAATCAGCCAGCGGCCATGTGCATCTGCGGAGCTCCGTTTGCGTTCAGCTATTTTATCAATGCCGCTGTGCTGAAAAAGTTTGAATTCTTCTGGTTTGTCCGGTATGGATTTTTTGCAGAATGGATGCGTGGACGGAGAATCGGTATGACCCCGGGAGTCTGGGGTGTCTGGTACGCACTGTTATTGGGTGGATTATCATTGGCCGCCATCCATCAAAGAAAGGAGCGAAAGGAATTATGAAGCTTTCCTTCGAACATATAAGCAAGCTCTACGGCAATACGGCCGCGCTGCAGCAGATCGACCTGACGCTGGGGCCGGGCGTCTATGGGCTGCTCGGTCCAAACGGAGCCGGGAAGACGACGCTGATGCGGATTATGACGGATCTGCTCGCCCCATCGACCGGACGTGTCTTGCTGGATGGGCAGGACATTGCGGTCATGGGTGCCGCGTTCCGGAAAAAGCTCGGCTATCTGCCGCAGGATTTCGGCGTTTATCCGAATTTCACAGCGGAGCAGTTTCTGCTCTATATTGCTAGATTGAAGGGTTTGTCAAAATTTGAGGCCAAGCGGCAGACGGATGATCTTCTGCATATGGTCGGTCTGGAGGACAAAAAGCAGAAAAAGCTGAAAGATTTCTCCGGCGGACAGCGGCAGCGTGTGGGAATCGCACAGGCACTGCTTGGAGACCCCGAAATTCTGGTGCTGGACGAGCCGACAGCTGGGCTTGACCCGGAAGAACGGATCCGGTTCCGCGGTATCATCAGTGATCTTTCCCAGCAAAAGCTCGTTTTGCTGTCGACGCATATTGTATCGGATCTCGAAGCAGTCGCAAACGAAATCATTCTGCTCCGGAAAGGTGTTGTCCTCGGAATGCAAAAGCCTGCTTCGCTGCTGGAGCAGCTGAACGAGCAAGTCTGGCTCGTTACAGTTCCTGCTGCGGACGAAGCGGCACTCACAAAGCAATATATCTGCAGCAATGTCATGCACACAGACGGAAAAAGTGTGATCCGTCTGCTCAGCAAAAGCGCCCCTCGACCCGACGCAGTACCAACAGCACCCAATATGGAGGATATGTATCTATATTATTTCGGTAGATGATCGTCCGGATGATTCTGGCTGGATCTCGGGTGCAGTAAAGTGCAGACTTTTTAGAAGGCAGCTTGCAAGTTTTTAGACCTGCAAGCTGCTTTTCTCCGTAAACTCAGAGCCGATTTTGCTGCCGCAAAATCTCTGGGAACAAAATTTGAGCGGTTGTTCGCAGCACCTCTCAGCAACTCATTTCGCGCATTTTCTGGTACGAAATCATTCAGTGCAGAAAAATTACTGGCTCGTATTCGCGCCGTTCTCCACAACCACCGACAGAGAGAAAAATAAGAATACAGCCAGTGGAAACTGTCCGCTTCAGGATTTGTTGATTGGCTATGAAAAAAGGCGGATCTATGTCGGAAAAAACGAAATCGACCTGACATTGGCGGAGTGAACCGCTCCCTGTCAATTAGACAGACGAAAAAACAAAAAGTTTTCTCCAGGACCTCATCTCAGAGGTCCTGGTTTTCATTTATGCAGCATCCAGCAAGCTGCGGTAATTCATTGGTGCGCCGTTACTTCCGGCTTAGACCGCTGATATGCCGGACGTTTTCTGCGGATGACAGCAGGCAGGCCGACAATATGTACCAAACGATAGAACTGATTTAGGTTCAGAATGTCACAAGTCTCGGTTATTGCATACCCCTCTTCGTGCATTTTCCGAACACAAATGTAGAGATATTCTTGTCTTACTCCGCTCAGCGCCACCTCATTTCGAGTTCCTCGAGTTTTTTTAGCACTGCATTCTCCGTTTTCAATCTTCTGTTTCGGGCTTCCAGTATCCGGTTCTCGGCGCGCAGCTTCACCGCTTCTGTCATCTCAGATTCGGCTTTACGCTTACCACGCTTGTCTACCAGACCTTCTATGCCCTTCTCATTGTACTTTCTCACCCAGGAATAGATTTGCTGGTAGCTGACGCCGAATCGCTCAACAGCAGCAGCATAGTCATTTCCATGCTCGATGCAGTAGCTGATAATTTCAATCCGTTCTTCGTATGTCGTAGTCCGTACTTTTTACAGATTGCTGCCTGGCTTCCTTCTCCGTTGAATGGATGATCTCTTCCAGTGTCCGTTTTGACATAATAATGCTCCCCTTAGTGTAGTCTCGAATTTTTGTTATTTCGAGTGTCTACTCTATGGGGAGCATATCAGCCTGTATTCTTATTCTTTATTCTTTTTTAAGCCTTGGTGTTCGAACCACACCAGACCATAAATTTGGCAGGGCACATCTTAAAAATGTCGCCTCTCGCGGGGCAAAACTGGAATTTTGAAAAATCGAGTTTTTGCAGCCTTTTCGTTCTAAAAGTAGCGCATTATATGTGAAAACGCCACACTTTCGTGCGGCGTTTTCGGCGTTGCATCTTTCATCAACACATTTTGGTACGCCCGGTGCGATTCGAGCGCATGGCCTTTGGAGTCGGAGTGCCGGATATGTATTGATTTATACGTCGTTTTACGTTCAAAAGTTATGAAAATACGCACATTTATATGGATAATCAGAACTTTTGAAAGCGGTTATAAACACCTGTTTTCAGCTGAATAAACCCCTAATAAACCCCTAAAACAAACCCCTGAATTGGGCTGTCAAAAGAGGCCGAAAGTAAGCATTTTTGAGAGATATGGAGGTGGCGTTTTTTCGTATTATTCGAAGACCTTGGTTAAGTCCAATTCGCAGCCAGTCAGAGTAAAAACCTTTGCAGCGAAGTCCACCTTGGTGTAAACAGCAACGGTGCGATACAGTCCGTTTTCCAGTACAAACACCGTTGCATTCTGTTCTTGTGGGGAGATGATCCAGTATTCGGGGACACCGGCCTGCTGATAGCGATTGAGCTTTACAAGGCGGTCGGCCTTGGCAGTGGATGGTGAAAGAATCTCCATTACTACGGTCGGAGCACCAAAGCAATACTGCTCGTGCAGTTTCTCAGGGTCGCAAATTATGGCAAGGTCAGGAACATAGACAGTGCTCACATCGTCCGCATTCTGATGCGCGTGTTCAGGGAGCAACACCTCAATCTCAGCAAAGGCGCGACACGGCTTGCCATCAAGGAAGTTGCGGAGCTGCTGAAGCAAAGCACCCTCTATATTCTGATGCTGAATGCTTGGACGTGCCTGCATGACCGGTACGCCATCGAACAGCTCGTATTTTTGTTCAGTATCCCACGTCAGATAGTCAGCGTAGGTACAATGTGTCGTTTGAGGTAACGGCATAGACAAGCCCTCCTTTTTATAAAAACTGTTTGTATTGTTATTATACCACGGTCAAGATACGGAAACCAGCTAAAACATTATTACTATCAATTATATGACAAAGGTGGACTGGTAACACCAAAGAGATGGGGCCTCTGCCTTCGCTTGTGGCACACCCCGAACCCTGAGTCAAGGTCAGCAAAAATTTACACCGTGCCAATTATTCGCACGGTGTAAATTTTTGCGCAAGTGGCTCTTACGAGCCAACCTTGACACAGTGCCCGGCGTGTCTGCAAAAGTATTTAAGCCGTACTCGGAACGAGCACGGCGAGGCCCAAAGAAAAATTGTGGAGGTGCTTTTTATGAAGCAGACAATTAAAACGAGTCGTACAGCAGGATACTTAGAGAAAATGTTCCGCGAACTTAATGACCATTATTTCAATAGCGAGATTGAAGAACCTATCATCACCATCCAATCTACGCCACGCGCATATGGCCATGTAACCGTTTCCAAGGCATGGCACAAGAGTAACGGTGATCAGCGGCACGAGCTCAACATTGACGCAGGCACGCTTGACAGGCCGATTGAAGACGTGACCGCTACCTTGCTGCATGAGATGGTTCATCTCTATCATCTGCAAAACAATGTGAAAGATTGCAGTCGCGGAGGCACTTACCATAACAAACGCTTTAAGGACACTGCCGAGGCGTGCGACTTACACATTGAGTACGATTCGCGAATCGGCTGGTCGATCACCTTTCCAACCGAAGCGCTTGTTGATTTCATCGTGACTCAGGGATGGGAAGACATCCGCATGGGCCGCATGGACGGTTATATCTCTGGCAGGCCGGGACGCGGGACGAGCGCAGGAACGACTGAGCCGCCCAAGCCCAAGAAGACGAGTAGCACTCGCAAATATATCTGTCCCCATTGCAAAATGTCGGTACGTGCGACTCGCGAGGTCAACATCTTGTGCGGCGATTGCTTATTGAGAATGGAACCGGTTAAATAATAGGAAATTGAAAGTGCACGTTCAAGAATGATGTTGAAGGTGCACTTTCAAATATATGCGATATTTTAGAACGGAGCGTTCCAGTCTATATTGAATTCATCAAACCAATAAGCCTGAAAAACTACTCCCTCACTGTCAATAAAGCGTCCACGGGCATCGGATGGAATTTCGTCCGCAGCGGCGGTGCTGTCTAAAATAATTCCTGAGAGTACATTATCCGCACGGCCACAGATGCGATAAGAGATGTTGTTCTTAATTTGACCGGCCAAAATATTAGCGTCGGGTCGTTGGGTTGCCAAAATTAGATGAATACCAAATGCTCTACCCAATCGGGCGATAGTTGCAAGGCGGCTCTCAATCTGTGCAACTACTTCTTTTTCTGTTTTGCTGAGGCCGGTTTTATCAAGCACTTCTGCAATTTCATCCGCCGCAAATACAATTCGATCAAGTGGCTCGGCATCATTATGAGTGTAGATCGGATTGATATTGTAATCAAAGATATTGTTGCAATTGTTTTTGCTTACGAAAAGCGCTTTACGCCGATTGAGTTCAATAATCAAGCCGTCAAGATAGGATAAAAGTTCGGAACGCTCGAAAATCATGCGGCACTTGGGATGCTGTTTCCAACAATCAGAAAAATCTACGCCGCCCTTAAAATCGGCTATTGTGACCTGCACGTTTTGTTTTTTAAGAAGTTGCATAAGGATTAAGCGCAAAAGAACGGTTTTGCCAGAGCCAGTTGAACCGCCGATGAGGATATGCGGTGTAATGTTAAGGTCAACGGTGACTTGTTCCAACAGACTTTCTCCTAAGATGATTTTGCAAATGGGTATTTGCGTGTTTAGCATCGTGTTTTGCCAAACAATTTTATCGGATAAACCTTGTTCAAGCGGCACGGTGTAAAGTCGAATGCCCTGTTTTCCGTCGATTTCCTCGATTTTAGCGATATTCCGATTTAGAGCCGTTTCGATGGCGGTTTTTTTGTCCTCCCAAATGGATTTTTCAATGCTGCAAGATAGAAAATCTAAACAAAAAACTTGTCTAGAAGTTGATTTTTTATAAAACGGATATTCTCGCAGCAAGAGTGGAATTTCACCGGCGGAATTGGTTAAACCTATGCGTGAAAAGTTGTTGTGGATGCGGTGAGCGATTTTGGGAGTTCCGTAATACAGAATATAGCAAAGCACGGCAATCAGCGCGATAACAGCAACCAGAAAATACATAGCGATTTTCAGAATGTCACCGATTGCATTACTATCAAAGGTGTGCTGCACGAGGATTGCAACCAGCAGCGCTAATGCCAAAATCAACAGCAAGCGGTGTTGCTTGTGTGGATCATGTTTGATGTGTTTCATACCCTCGCAGAGACGGTAGAATGTATATTTATAGGTGCTCTCGTTGATGAGTTCATCTTTTTTATTACTGTTCATGATGTTCACCTTTTTTCATCGAAAAGTGTAACGGATTTAATTTTTGTAACGTATGTTGGTTACAGGAAAAATGCTCAAATCCCCAGTGATTTCAAGGCTTTTCGCGTTTTGTGTAACCGTAACGAGGTGGGCTGGTAACACTACCAGCCCACCTCTGGTTAAAACGGGTTAGAGTTGTTATCTTCTAACGAGGCTCTTAACGAGGCTATATCATTATAAAAATCACTGCTTACGCATACAAACTTGCGTTTGTGGTCAGCATCAAAATAACAATAGATAATTTCGCTGATGCGGCGGCGCAACTGTTCATAGCTATCAGTGCCGCGCTTGTGATACGGTACGAGTTCCGCGTAGAGTTGCTCAGGCGCATAAACACTCGTTATGTAAACATCACTCCATAATGCGAACGAGTTGGTATATCTTGCGGAAATTTGCTTTTTATAACCGTCTAAAAGCGAGAGCAGTTCGGCATAGGAAATGCTGTCGGGCTTGAGCTCGTCGATAAAAAGAATAGATTCGGCACAATATTTGTCAAAAGCCCCGTGCTTTAAATCGGAGATTAAGTAGATGTTATCCTCGCCCTTTTCTTCACACAGACTAACATAGTGATACGTCTTACCAGCGCCCGACTCGCCACAAATCCAGTGGACTTTGACTGGACGAATGGGTGGTGTTGCCTTGAAACGCTGGTCGAAAAATGCATCGCGAATCATGCGGTCATAGCGGCGATAATTAAGGTTGGATGCCATAATTTCTGAGGGCGTGTGACCCTCTTTCAGTAAAGCCGCAATCTCGGCTAAGTCGGAGCGATTTGCACTGCGGCCTTTAATCTCGCCGGCCTTAACTACGCACAACACCTGCTCTCCTTTTTCGTCAAATGGCGAACGCTTGTTGATGTAATCCTCTGCCTGCTTTTTTGACCCTTTGGTGGGTTCGAAATGCATCCCACACGCATAGGTTTTTTTTACGATACTGAAACGCATAGCAACGGCGTCCTCCAAGACCATATGTACGTGATGCAAGCCGAGCGCCGATATGCAATAGGCCCATGCTCCAGTGCGTGTCGTGCTGGAGCCTACCCACTCGTCCCTGAGTTGCTCACAGATTTCCTGCGGTGTGCCAGAATAGCCGTGTTCGCAGGGGTTGTTCAGCACAGCAAACCATGATTTGGTGACACTTTCTCCCATATAAACCCTCCTTATACATAAAAATTAGGGCTGCATCCCATAAGGGGCGCAGCCCGGATGCAATGAGGTTTTAGTGAACCATCACCAAAACACGCTCGGTGTCAAGAATATGCTGAACGAAGTGCTCTACGTCACTTGCCATATCGTGCGATGTAGTCAACGGGACAGTGGAGTCAGCAGGGACGTAATCGAAGATGTGGCGGTCACGAAACGGCGCTTTGTCAATCAAGACCATATCGACGTGCGGGACGCCATCGTCTGACAAACAGAACATCCAAACGCCAGAACGCGAGGGGCGCTCGGAAAGCCACTGGGCGCGAAGCTGCTCACAGAGGACACGCGGACAACCACTATAGCCATAATTTTCAGGGTTTTTCACGGTAACAATCCACGCACGAGCAACCATAGAATACTTTTTCAAAAACATCACCTCCTTTCGACGGTTTAGGCATCTTTGATCGGTTCGATTGCGGTGGCCTTGGCCGAGATGCGCGGCTTGCCATCAATGATAAAAGCCTTGATCTCCAAATCCGTCACGCGAACGGGAGTATCGACAGGGATTTCGGGCGCAGTCGGAACCGTCACATAAAACGTTTCGTAACCACGGTCAACGAGGGCGAGCTGGCAGCGGTAGCCCTTAACCTTATTGGTGGCCTGACCCTTTTCGTAGACGTAGGCCGTTTTGCAGCCGAGAAAACGGAAATGGTCGCCAACCGTGAGGTAAGGGTCGATTTGCAACTGATTAAGTTTCAGCATGGGTTTATTCCTCCTTTATTATTTTAGGAACTTATACATAATTGAGCTGGTTTGAGCCCAATCAGCGCTATAATCAGCGAGAACAAACTCGTCGGTTAGCGCATCAGCGAATCTGTCGGCATCAACATACGCGACAGTTGCGCCGGTTTCCTCCAGAAACAGGTCGATTAAATGAACCATTTCATGGATTTGTTCGGGGGTCGTGAGCCTATCGCTTACATCAAGGCGAATGACATCGACAACTTCGTTAAAAAGTGCGATATGGGCGGTACCAAGCAGCAGCGTGTCGGAATAAAACGCCAGCTTGTAATGCAAGCCGCCTTGCAAGGTGTTATGCATATTTTTCACCTCCTCCTACTATTTCGGGGGCTTTTTACTGACAACTCCATTATAAATTGCAAAAATTATATGAGTGGAACTTCCGAAGTTCCTTTTTGCAGACAAAAAAAGAGGCGGCCAATGGCCGCCTCGGTGGTTAGCTGTTATTCTTTTGGAAAGTGAAGAAATGCTTTCCTGTCTTTTCGAAAAGCAATTCATCGGCCTCGTAAAGGGTTAAATGCTTTTCAAGGGCAAAACGAATAACGCTATGCATCGTAGAATGGTTTAAATAGTATCCTGCTTCGTGGAATAAATTCTCCGCTTCATTTAATGTAACATTCGCTGCAATGAAAAATGCCGCAAGAGTTTTAAATTGATAATTCTCGGAGCGATAGCAGGTGATATTGTCGTAAACGTGCTTTGACAGGAAAGTTTCAGCACAGAAACTTTGTTGATTAAAGTGGTTCTCATAAATGATTTTATTTAAAGCGATTAACAGTGCTGAACACCGTAAATTGCTATTCTTTTCTCCATAATAACGGTTAAATTCGTCCAAAACCCTGTTATTCAATGACAGGATCGACCTTTAAACGTAATCAGCGTTTAAAGATATAATGGACAAACCAACGAGCAAAAATCCAAGCGGAACAAGCAGGGGTCAGGGTGGATACGGACGCGCATAGGGAAAGGTGCCGGGGCTGCTGGGGGATTGCACGAGAGAAGATTTCCACATGACCACCTCCTCAATCAAAAAATTTTAGGGCATTGCGATAGAAAAACTGCCCGTTCCGCTGGATTTTTACATTTAAACTCCTTAAAATAGGCGCAAAAAAGACACGTTTATTACACCGTGTCTGAAAACGCAATCTGTTGAGATTGGTACGCTCTTAAATTTACTCCATAAAATGGGTATACTAATACTAAAACTGTGCCGATTGTTCGGCGGTTACTTAAAAACAACGCGACTTTTTCAGTCGGAAACTTGATACTATATGAGTATAATAACGCAATTAAGGCTGATTGTCAACACTTTTAGGTTGGAAAACGGATAAAGGAGATTTTGAAAGTGCACGTTCAATTTAAATTCGTTGTTTCCTGTATATTTCTGTGATATACTTGACACAAATAGAAGCATCAAACTCCATATAGGGGGAATAACAATGAAAAAGAGAGCTACCGCCGTTATGGCGCTCGGCTTGTCGGCAGTGATGTTTGCAAGTGCAGGAGCCGTTGCAGACCTCCCCGCAACCCCGACTCGCACAAAGGGACAGTCCGTATATGTTGGAAACACACGAGTCTACCCTACCGGCTACAATATTGCAGACAATAACTACTTCAAGCTCAGAGATCTCGGTAAGCTTGCTGGCTTTGGCGTAGATTGGGATGAAACGACTCGCTCTGTGCTGATCTCGACGGAAAGAACGACACCTGATCTTTCCAATATGGTTGATATGGCACTCACTGGCTCTACCGCCAAGCTGTCGCCCCAGACCTTTAAGGTCGATGGCGAGCAGGTTGCGATTAAGTCCTATCTGATTCGCGGTAACAATTACGTCAAGCTCCGCGACATTGCGAAGGAAGTGCATTTTGGCGTAGATTTCGATCTTGCAACGAAGAAAGTAACCATCGACCCGGACGGCGTGTATATCGATGACGACGATGTTCCGATTACACCAGACAATCCATCTAAACCTACTACGCCGACGCAGCCGTCTAATCCAACGACTCCGAGCACGCCTGCAACAGGTTCTGCTATCATCAAGTGGAACTCGACCATGTCGGATTTCAATGAAGCGATGATCAACTGCAACTGGAACCATGACAAATACCTTGAAGTGGCCAAGCAGTATGGTTCGGCGATTACCGGCAAGACCAATGCAACTACTTCAGATGTCGTTGCAGCGCTTGAGGCGATGACTGGCGCTCCAGTTGATGCGGTTTCCATGGACAACAAACCAGTTAACCAGTTCTGGGCAAAGGAACTGCGCAAAGCAATGGGCGAAAACGTAGCAGACAATAAGCCGACTATTGATACTGGATCTTCCGACAACAGCAATTCCTCTGCCGGCGCTGGCTCCAACAACACGGTTGTAACTGATGCAATGCTCCGTCAGTGGGAGCAGGAGATGATCGTTCGAGTTAACGATGAACGGGTCAAAGCTGGTGTTCAGATTTTAACAATAGACGAATATGAAATGGATTTCGCGCGGTATTGGGCGCAACATTTAACAAAAGAATTCAGGCATTCTACATGGGCAGAAAAAGAAGACTTTGCAAAGCTTCGTGGAATTGATGTTAATGACTTGGCTGGAGGAGAAAATGTTTCCGGCGGGGGTAATGTCACTAATATGAACCCTGTTAATTCATGCATGACAGGATTGCTCAATTCTGAAGGACATCGTGCAACAATGCTGCGTGAAGACTTCTCGAAAATAGGAATCGGTTTTGCCGTAGACTCGCAAGGAAATTTTTATTGTTGCCAACGTTTTAAATGAACTGCAGACTCAACCAAAGCAGGAAAATCAAAGAAAACGTATGTTGTAAAAAAACTATAGCGTCAAAGCCCGACATTCGATTGCATATCGATATATGCCGGGCTTTTTATGTCAAAATTTTTTCTTCCACAAAGAAAGGGGCGCAACCCATAACGGGTTGCGCCTTTCGCGTTAAATCTTGTCTTTGTACTTTTCCCAGAGCTCAGCGAAGCACTCCGGTCTGTCGGCTGCACGCTCAGCGTCGTCATACTTGCCAATACTCTTGAGATACATGCGAAGAGCGCGAAGATCAAAAACATAATTTTCGCGCCCTTCCACACGACCTTCGTCTCGACCTTCTTGCATAGTTTTCATCGCAATCGCTGTGCTGAAATTGCACATCTCCAACGCTTCTTCCCTAAATTCTTCCCCAACAGGAATACCTATTTGCTCGCCCTTGTTATTATCAGTTGCTTTTGTTTAAAGATACATTTTTCGCATCTTTCACACCGGTTAATTGCAAGATATCTTGTTTCAACCATAACTGCGGTTCCGGACAGTAATAGCACTCTTCTTTTCGCTTTTTGAATATACACTTTCAAATCAATTATTAGCACAGCATCTTAACATAAATTGACACGTCTTGCACGAAGGCTTATAATGGACTCAAAGATTTCCAAAGGGAGGAAAAAACGATGAGAAAGAAAAGAACATTAGCCATTGCAGCGGGTCTGTCCGCGCTGATGATGGCGTGTGCAGGTGCAGCCAATACCGCGACAGCTACACCGACCGGCAACAGCATTTATGTTGACGGTAAGCAGGTTAATGGCGCGGCTTACATGACCAACAGCAACAACTATTTCAAGTTGCGTGACATCGCAGCGATGGTAAACAATAGCGCAAAGCAGTTTGAAGTAAGCTGGAATCAGGCTGCAAAGCGTATCGACCTCACCACCAATAAGGCTTACACCGTTGTCGGTGGCGAGCTCGCGCTCCCTTCGGCGACCACAAAGACTGCCAAGGAGTCTACTGCGGTAGTATATAAGGATGGTGCGAAGGCGAACTACACAGGCTATACCATTGCCGACAACAACTACTATAAGCTGCGCGATCTGTGCAAAGATATGGACATCGGCGTTAAGTACGATGCCAATACCAAGCGCGTAGATATCCTGACGACCGTGGGTTACGGCAAGGAAGAGGACGCAACGACTCCGGTAAATCCGACGCCGACTGAGCCGACTACGCCGGAGCAGCCGTCTGCTCCGAGCAAGCCCGACAATTCTACGAGTTCGTCTGATGAGTTGGGCCCGAGAGATTGCGATTATCGCCAGCCGGGGGATAAAGGATTAAAAAGTGTAAATTGTGGCAGTTCGGTTAATCCCAAATACTACTTTTACCCTTCTTATGGTAATTACACAAAGGACTATCAAGCATATCTGGATAATTGTGAGGAAGAAATTGTCACAAAAACAATCTATTATTACACATATTGCACGCAAACAAGTGAAAAGGATGTTTTAGATGGCTTCCCTGTAGAAATTATGGTCAGTGATGCCAATGTTACCCAAGGGAAAAAGCTTGTGTCTGTAATGCTTCAGTATATCGATTCTCCAACCGGTTCGTTCACCCTGAAGATGCCCAAAAGCATGTACGAACGTACGATGGCTGGAGAATGGGTGTTTAGAATAGTAGGCACTAACCTGGAAAACGTCAACATGAAAACGACGATAAACGGGAAGCTTTATGAGATTGTAGGTGCAAAGATTAACGGTAGCGATGTCCGTGATGCTAAACCGACGCGAATTCGGCTAGAGTTAGCGTATTACTCGGAAGATTAATAATATGGTAGAAAAATTGCCCACGACTAAAGGCACGGGCCTACCGCAAGCGTAATAAGAAGCCTCTTGTATTGCCAAAATAGTTTAAAAACCATTTAGCAGTACAAGAGGTTTTTCTTAAAACAAAAAGGAGCATTTGTTCCTATTATATTGACGAGAACAATGGATAGATGTAAAATAAAAATATGGATTTGGAAGAGTTAACCAATGAGCTTGGCTGCATAATTGATGCGGTACAAGCTCTTTTTCTACCCCCCTTATACGAATGGAAGGAGAAAAAGGAGAGTCCCCAAGACGGGGACTCTTGGAATAGGTAAGTCAGATATTCAGCCGTTCAGCCAGCAGCCGGGCAGTCTTGTCGGCAAGCTCCGGGGGCGGGGAAATCTCGTTCAGCACAGCAGCGTATTGCCTGAGCCGGTCGGTTTCATCCTCTGCAGGTTCGATGCTGGCGATGATGGCCTTGATCTCATCAAGACACATTGGCAACACCTCGAATTTCTTGGAAATCTCCAGTCTGTAAGTCAAACCCCAGATTAACCGCTCCAGTAGCTCCATGACGATGCTTTGCCAAAGTACATTCGACCTCTACCAATCGTTCTTCTCCTGCCAGTTTTAGTCGGTGCATATCCTCTCGATGCAGGAGAAAGACTCCATCTGCATCCTGTTCGATTGCACCCGAATCGCGTAAATCAGCCAAGCAAGGACGTTTGTCCGGGCGCATTTCATTTGCACGGTTGAGCTGCGCCAGACACAGAACGGGAACGCCGAGCGAACGAGCCAGAGCCTTGAGTTCCCCGGAAATAGCGGTAACTTCTTCGTAACGACTGTTATAGTGTCGGGTGGGTTTCAGTAAGCCGAGGTAGTCGATTACTACGAGCCGCAAATCCTTTACCTGATGCGCCAACACTCTAATATCGTTGATCGAACAGTGTTCCCGACCATTCATATATAACGGCTCGTGTGCCAACTGCTTATGAGCCAAAGCAACAGCGACTTCTTCTTCTGCGGCGAGGGTGTGCATCAGGAGTCTGTTTGCCGGTATGCCAGTTATACGAGCGATACGACGTGCGGTAAGCTGTACAGAATCCATTTCGAGCGTGACAAACAGAACCGCACCCGTATGGGCCGCTACGGTATCTGCAATTTGTAAAGCAAGCGCCGTTTTGCCACAGCCAGGGCGAGCGGCCATGATGTAAAGACCACTGTTCAGCATTCCGCCTCCTAAGGTTTCATCTATGGTAGGCAAACCCGTGGGGACAAAGAGCGTTCTGCCAGCAGCACGGAAATCATAGAAGGCAATAGAGGCGTGCGTACTATCAAGCAATTCGCAATGTCCATTGCGAACGAGGTCATCAAGCTGCTTGGCTGCATCACCAATGATGGCATTAGGTTCATCACCTTGCCGGGCGCGTTTGGTAATTGAATCGCCCAACTGGAACAACGTCCGCAGGTTCGTGCTGCGCTTAACAATGGCGATGTTCTGATGGAGTGCGCTTGGTACGCACGCGATATCCATATAGTCCATAAGTAGTTTCCTGTCGATACCAGCGCACGCTACGCAATCTGCAATAGTAGTGTCATCGGGTACATCGCCATCGGCAGCGATCATCCGGGCAGCGTGCATAATTTGCCGAGCAGCATTATTAACAAGATCGCTTTCGCTTAATTCGCCCAGAATAGCGTGCCACAATTCCGGGGTTACAAATGCCGCACCGATGATGGCGTTCTCGGCCTGCAAGATGTTATCATTCGACATAAGTCATAACCTTCTTTCCGTCAGCGTCTATAGCGTATTCTATATGCTTTCCTGCGGATTGTACAGGAACTGGCGCTTGCTCATGTGCCGCCATCTTGGGCTTGTTTTTGCGTTCCCAACTTTGTAAAGCGGCCTGCCAGTTCCGCATAGGCTGCTTTCCCATCATCCAGCCGCGAGCAGCGTAGTGGAGGAAGAACTCTTCGGCGTCAACAACACTTTTGCGCTCAACGCAGTAAGCCTTGATGTCATCGAGCGATGGCGGCTGGAAGTCGTTACTCATAGCATCCTTATTCTTTTTATTATTCTCTTTTATGTTTCTATGGTTGGTCTTTTCGCCGAGGGGGTGTTGGCTTTTTGAACAAGGGGGCTTGTTGTTTTCCTTGTTATCCATGACATTATTATCAAGGGACACCAAGGAAGCAATTCGCCGCCGCCCGTTATTCGGATCGCATGAAACACAAACATAACCGTGCTTGATCAACTGTGAGATGCTCCGGGAAATGCAATCTTTCGAAACGCCTAAGCGCTCCGAAAAGAAATGGTTGTTAGCCCAGCAAGAACCATCTTTCTGTAGGGCTGCGATAAAACCATACAAGAGTACAGTGCGCGGAGGCAAGTTGCGATCGAGATATACTTTCGACGGGATGGAAATATATTTGTTATCCATTGCTGTTCATCTCCTTTGCGGCTGAATACGACGAATGCCGTGGGTGGATTCTGGTTCTTCGGTGGGCGGGTTCTCCAAGTAATCAAGGAGAGCGTCGAAATTGATGAGGCGGCGGTTACCGTTACCTACGGGGACGGACGGGATGATTCCCTGATTGACAAGGCGCTTGATCAGCCGGGCGTTGACGGGGGTGTTCGGATCGAGCTGGTGGAGCTCGGTGACTGCTTGGGTGATATATCTCATTCTTACGGATTTCATTACGATTACCTCTTTCTATATTTATCTACAGTTTTAATCAAACGGATAGGCCTATACAATAACATTTGACATCATCTGTAGCTTATGATAGTATTATATCAGCGGATATAAGCAATGTACAGCACATAAATGATAGTTTATTCAACGTATTACAAATAATTGTTAGGAGTAACGAAATGACTAAAAACGAAGACAGAAAGAAAGAGCTCCCCATTTTTCAGGAAAGGCTCAATGCGGTAAAAGGTGACTTAACCATTGATCGTTTTGCACGCAAAGTTGGTGTTGCACGTGCTACAATGGGCGGTTATTTGGCAGGGACGCGCTTACCCAAGGCAGATCACCTCAAACAAATAGCCGAGAAATGTGGTGTTTCTGCTGACTATCTGATCGGGTTATCGGACGCTCAGAGTACAGATAATCGCGATATTAGCATGGCATTAGGGTTGTCAGACGAGGCAATCGAGGTTCTGCGAAAATCGAAAGAAAATCCGTTCCGCCATTTTGCGTATGATAAGATAATTGTTGATGATAAGATTTTGCCTGGAATAACAAACTATTTATTTGCATTTCTGGAATATCTGCGCTTGAAGAGTATATTTCGAGTTGTTCCTTGCAAGGGAGTAGGCGATGGACTTGCGGACAGAATGATGGTCAAGATTATGACTCATCTCCCGGAATGGAAAAGTAATGTGATTAACGAAATGAAAAAACCGTTGATGGAGCGGCTGCTTTTAGAGTATGTAGCAAATGTGGTGGATGAACAGAAATGCAACTCTATAGTTAATGAATACGAGTATTATCACGAGGAATGGCCTGAACCTAAGATTGAGTTCGAAGATGAAGAATATGAAATAGCCGTTGAAGATGACGTTGAAGATGACTTTGACTATGATGAGTGGCTGGCTGGATGTAAAGAAGCGGAAAAAGAAATGGCAATTGAAGAACAGAAAGAACAAAACAGATATGATGTCATTCAAAAAGTGTTGGAATATCGCCAAAAGGAGAACTGATGTATGGCTACTATCGAAAAACGTGGCGAAAGCTACAAAATCATTGTTTCTTGTGGTTACGACCTTGATGGCAAGCAGTTACGCCGCCGAATGGTCTGGAAACCCGAGCCCGGCATGACAAAGCGCCAGATACAGAAAGAGCTCGACCGGCAGGCGGTGTTGTTCGAGGAGAAGTGCCGGAACGGTCAGGTGCTCGAGGGTAATATCAAATTTGCCGAATTTGCGGAGAAATGGTTTGCAGACTACGCCGAAAAGCAGTTAAGAGCAACAACGGTTGCACGTTATCAATTACTCATGCCTCGTATCAATGCCGCAATCGGTCATATTCGTCTTGACAAGCTGCAACCACATCACTTAATGGAGTTTTACAACAATCTCGCTGAGAGCGGTGTACGCGAAGATACGCGCTATTGCAGTGCGGTTGACTTCAAAAAGCTGCTGAAAAAGCGTGGTATCACCAAGAGGACATTTGCGAAAGAGGCAGGCGTGTCTGTCTATGTGCTGGACAGTGTGACGCGTGGTGCTAATATTAGTACGACCAGCGCTCATAAGATTGTATCGGCGTTGGGACTTCCGCTCGACCAGGTATTTACGCCTGTTGGCGATAAGGACACGCTGGCGGTAAGCACAATTCTGCACCATCACCGGTTGATTTCGTCCATGCTGGGTACGGCGGTTAAGTGGCAGCTTATCTTTTCCAATCCGTGCAGCCGTGTAGTTTTGCCGAAGAACAAGCGTAAGGAGGCGGTTTATCTGGACGAGGAACAGGCGGCAGAGTTGCTTGCGGCATTGGACAAGGAAAGTATGCAGCATCAGGTGATTGTGAAGTTGCTGTTGTTTACCGGTCTGCGTCGTGGTGAGCTGTGCGGCTTAGAATGGAAAGATGTTAATTTCGAGCGGGCGATTATTACGGTTCGGCGTTCGTCCCTGTATCTGTCGGGCAAGGGGATTTTTGCGGATGAAACCAAGAACGACACCTCAACGCGCTGTATGAAAGTGTCCGACGATGCAATTGCAATGTTGCGGGTATGGCGAGCTGAGCAAGCGAAAGAGCGTTCGCTATTGGGTGATCAGTGGCAGGACAACGACCGCTTGTTTACAGCATGGAATGGAACACCGATTCGTCCCGATGTTATCACGGCATGGTTTCATCGTTTTGTGACAAAGAATAATCTGCCGCCTATTCATGTTCACTCGCTACGTCACACGAATGCGACGTTGCTTATTGCAGCAGGTACAAACCTTACTACCGTGGCGGCGCGACTGGGCCACGCAGACACAACGACCACCAGCAAGATTTACGCACACGCCATCAAGTCGGCAGATCAGGCAGCAGCAGAGGTTTTGCAGGATATTCTACATCCAGTAAAAAAGCAAGCATAATAGCATAAAAAAGGGCGCTCCCATCAAGAGGGAACGCCCTTCGTTTTTGGAGAAATAAACCCCTAATAAACCCCTTTCGGGATTTTGCAAAATGTGATAATGACTAAAAAGTAAAGAAAAACCGCTCATTTCAACGAAACAAGCGGTTTAACATGGTACGCCCGGTGCGATTCGAACGCATGGCCTTTGGAGTCGGAGCGGTGCTATGTGAGGTGTTTGCATCGCAGCGACTACTGAAAAGGTGCAGTTAACCAACATTTTGTGCGGTTTTTGTATGTTTTCTGCACCTGTTGGGACTGCCGATATTCGGTGGCAGTAGCCTCGTAGTAGCCGCAGTGGCGTTGGCTATTCTTTGACCGGTGGCAGGAAACCTTCGACCTGCTGACGGTATTCGGACTGCTCCTCGCGGAAGAACCGCTCCAGCAGGCTGTAATCCTGTTTTGTCTGCGCGGTATTCAACGCATGATAATATTCTGCTTTGCGGCTGTCATTTATCACAAAGGGGATAATATCGTTTTTCAGACATTCCTTAAACAAGATCAGCCGTCCGGTTCGTCCATTTCCGTCCTGAAACGGGTGAATGGCCTCGTAATCTGCATGAAACTTTGCCAATCCGTGCAGATCATGCTTGTCTGCGGCATTATATTCGTCCAGCAATGCCGTCATGTGCGCGTGAATATCTTCCGACGTCAGGGTGCCGGATAGCTGCTTTTGTTATATCCAATCTGCTGCTGTTGTGCAAGGTGCCCGCGGTTGAAAAGAGGTTTCAATGTTTAATACGGCAATCCTGCTCAGTATGCTTCTTTATAGCGGGCACATAAATTGTTATCAGACTTGCTCGTCGTGCGAACAATGCGCAAAAGTAAAGGGCGCTCCTGCTGGAGCACCCTTGGACTTGTGAGAAATTATGCAGTTGGCAAAACTGTGGCAAAACCGGTGAATTTATCACGGTTTGCGGTGATGAAATCTGTATCTGCGCCGGTCAGGTCAAGTGTGCCGAACGAAGCGCGGTTGACGCTGGCCTTGTATGTGGGACTGTAGCTTTTCAGCGTTGGTGTGCCATTGATTTGGAGGGTCAGGTTTCCGGTGATGGAGCCGCCGCTTTGTTCGCCGAGGAACTGATTCAGCTTGACGCCGTCTGCAACATGGAACGTTATATTGCCGTCCAGTGTCGCGCTCATGTACGCGCCCGCAAGCTCGACCTCCGCGCTGCCGTCTACGGAAACGTCCACGTCAGCCTTATGCGTCGTGCTGCCTCTGCCGCTGGCGATAACAGCAAAATTACCGGCCTGCACGCTGATGCGCTGCGTGCCCGCTGCGGTGCTGTCCACGGTACTGCCTGCATACAGATTGTAAGCTGTCCAGCTCCGCGCGGTCTCCACATCGTTCGCGATCGTGAGATCATGCCCGTTGGCATATATCCGGCTGACGGAATAGGTGATGTTCTCCAGTGTGAGATCGCCATTCAGCGTCAGCGGGGAACCGGACAGCTTATACTTGGTCTCACCGGCCGAGCGGATGGTGCACGGTACGGACGGCATAGTGCTGACCGAGGACAGTTCCACGTCATCGTTGAGTTCGATCGTGCCGCCGTTTGCCGCGTTCACCGCGGCAACAGCGTCAGCCCAGCTTTGATAGTTCTGCCCGTTCACGGCAAAGGCGTTTTCCTTGACGCCCTTGGCGAACGTCAGATCCTTGCGAACGATACCGGACCATTTGCCGTCCTTTTTCGCCGCTGCGCGGATGTACAGCGTTCCGCCTGCAATGTCCCCGATGGACACCGAGAGCGGATTTTCGTACTTTATGCCGGTTTTGGTCGGGTCGGAAACGGTGGAACCGGTCAGGGTGTTGCTGTTGTCTACCGTGTAGTAGATTTCAGCGCCGTCGGTCGGGCAGTCGAGCGTTACCGTTACCTCATCCGCATTCGCGTAGGTGGTTTTCTCCGGCGAGATGGTGAGCGTCGGCTTGGAAGCCGTCAGCGCCTTATTCAGTGCCGCCTGCACTGCGGCGAGCACGGCGCGGCTTTCATCCTCGTGGCCGGAGATGGGCTGAACGCCCTCTGTGGTCTGTGCAAAATAGATGCGGCTGAACAGCTCGGGGAGAAAGTTTTCATACCGTTCCGCTGCTCTGTGCCAACCTTCGTCCTCGACAAACTTGTTGTCAGAACGCAGGTTCATGGTCAGTGGTTTCCCGCAGTGGGGGCAGACAGGGAGCAACTCAGTCGGGACTTTCATATATTCCTGCCGCTTGACCATTTCACGAATCACGGCTTCGTTATCAAAGGTCTCCTGACAGCACGGCTCACTGCACTGGAACAGACCGTAATCGCCTTGCGTATAGAATAGTCGTTTTTTATCAAAACCTGCTTTCTGGAAACAATGATCTACATTTGTTGTGATAACGAAATAGTCTTTGTCGGCAATCAACTTCAAAAGCGTTTCATAGACCGGCATGGGCGCGTCCTGATAGACCGGCTCCCCGCGCCGATCCAGGTGCTTGCTGACAGCAGGACGGAAGTAGCTGTGCTCCAGCTTCCGGGCACCTCGCCGGTCGGTTTCACTCAGACATTTGTGCCGGAGCGGACAGTCCTTGCAGTCTGCTTTCTGGGCAATATACTGCCAATACAAGCCGCTGGCGGTTCTCGTCAGAATATTCCGCCGCAACGGATTCCCCTGTGGACAAACATACAGGTCATTTTCCTCATCATAACGGAAGTCATCGTGCTTAAATTCGGTCTTGCTGTTGTCTCCGTGCTTCTGGTGCCGGACGAAAAATGCGATCCCCAGGTCATCCAGGACCCGGTGGGCCAGTGGGAAATCGTAGGCGGCATCGGCAGCCGCCGCCTGAAGGGGAATTATTTGGCTGTTGATTCGCTCGATCTGTTCTAAATAAGGTACAGAATCATTGACATCGCCGGGGGTAACTGTAACATCCAGGATAATGCCATGGTCGGTGTCCACCGCCTGGTGGGACAGATAATGCTGTCCCCGAGGCTTGCCGGGCCTCTTCATATGACCGGCCTCAGGGTCAGTACGACTGACCCGTTTATGGCTTCGGCGGTTGTCCCGCTTGATCTGCTTTGTCCTCTTTTTACGGCGCTTGCCGGTGCTTTTTTGTAAGTCCTCCAGCCCCTCTTCCTCATAACTGTCCAACCGTTCCCAATAGCAGGTTACTTAATAGCTTTGTTCCAATACCTTGACCGCGATATTCCGGCAGCAGTGAAATAGCAAGAGAGGGCGTATCCACGTCGATATGGCCATAATCCTCCATAATGCGGCTCCAGGCGGTGCCTACGATTTTTCCGTTTACTTCAGCTGCAAGGCAGTGATCACCAAACTGAGTACCGAAGTCGGCAATATAGATTGGTAACTTGGAAAGATCGATGACCGATCGAGATGGAGGCCATGTTCCCTCGGGGAGAAAGATAGCCTGATAGAGAAATTCCCGCAGAAGGGGATATTCCTTTGGGTACATTGCGCGGATGATAAGTTCTGATTGTTTCATCATTTTGCCATCCTTCCGGCTCTTATCATAGTATATCATACAAAGCAATGGACTGTCTCGAATATAACGAACTCATATCAAGTCTATGGATAGAAAGCACGATCTTTGAAAAGCGATCGAAGAATAAGGTCGTTTGCGAAGCCAGCAGATAACCGGACGATTTAGAAGAGTGCTTGAGACCTTCCCGAAAGGTGTGTTAAAATGAAACCAGCTTGGCTGGTATACTTGATGATCAGTCGTTGGGGAGAAAGGAGAAACCGGGTATGAAAAATCATCAGTTGCAGCATCGTTTGCTCAAATATTTTATCTTTGTGGCGATCGTGCCTGCCGTATGTATTGCGCTGCTTTATTTCGGTATTACGCAGGCTGACACACGTGCACGTCTAGAACAGGACTATAATCAACGCCTGACGCATGCGATGAATAAGATCGAGAACAAAGTGACTCAGATCAATGAGTTTACCGGGTGGATTTTCCGCCAGAATGACTTGCAAATACTGCTTGCACGCCCGGAAACGCAGGCCAGTTGTTATGATGAAGCATTCCATCAGGCAGTGCAGGAATTGCGGTCTCAATTTTCATATCGACCAGTCACACGTGATATCCTGTCTCTGTTTTTGATCGGGGACAATGGGGTGGATATTCGAGCGGGCAGCGAGGCATCGCTCATCGATCCGCAGGACTTGACCGATCTTATCACTTGCAGCGACGCATGTGATACCTACTGGGGTTGTTTGACCGCTAATTTGACTGCTTTCACCGACCATCCGCAGGTGCTTTTTTATCGCCATCCAATGATCGATCCTGATACCGGGGTACAGACTGGTTGGCTGGTGCTGTTGTTTTCCAGTGACCTGTTTCGGGAAGAATGCGCGGATCTGTTGACTGATGCGGAAAATCAGGTCATGCTGTTCAATCAAAACGATGGTACGTTGGCTTGTTTCGGTTCGCAGCGATCGCAGGAGACCCGACTGGAAGGCAATGTGGAGTCACTGCCTACTGGTTGGGCGCTATCTGTGCAGATGAGCACCGCAGCGCTGGGGGAACAGCGGCGAACTGCGCTGTGGATGACGGGCATGATCTTTTTGGTGGCGCTCATTATGACGGCTATTTTGGCTTGGATGCTATCGCGCAGTCTGGCTCGTCCAGTTGAACGCATGATGCAGACTGTGACCCGTATCTCGCAGGGCGATTTTTCACGCAATCATCCGGTCATGCTTGGCGGCGCAAGCGAGATGGACACACTGGAACGACATATTGGAGACATGGGAGACAGTATGGAGCGCCTGCTGCATACCCAGCTCGAGCGCGAGCAGGAAAAACGGGCGCTGGAGATTCGGATGCTGCAAAATCAGCTCAATCCACATTTTCTGTACAACACACTCAATACGATCAAGCTCATGGCGGCGCTGCAAGGCAAGACTGCGATCCAGAACATGATCGAGGCGCTCGGCCGACTGCTGCGTGCCAATTTATCAGCCGGAGAGGAACAAATACGCCTGTCGCAGGAACTGGACATGCTGGACAGTTACTTGTACATCCAGAATACGGCCAAAAAGGGCGTTTTACATCTGGTGAAGGAGATTTCAGAGCCGGATGTGCTGGAATACCTGGTGCCAAAGTTTCTGCTTCAGCCGGTGGTCGAAAACGCGATTGTGCACGGATTGGTACAAAACCCGTTGGGCGAGACGATTACGCTATCGATTCAAGCTGTTGGGCATACGCTGCATTTGATTGTGTCTGACACCGGACAGGGGATGACACTAGATACGCTGGACGCACTGCGTCATCGAATACGTGCTGTCGAACCGCCCCGCACCGATGGAAAACACGGTTTTGGTTTGTGGAGCACGGCGGCGCGGCTGCGACTGCAATATGATGATAAAGCGGATATATCGATCGACAGTCAGGAAGGGCAGGGGACAACCGTACATATTTGGCTGCCGGTGCAGCGGGAAAGGAGGACGCAGGATGCAAAACAGGGATAAGCGTGTATTGCTGGTGGACGATGACGCTATGGTCCGTATCGGACTGAAAACGTTGGTAAACTGGTCAGGGCACGGCTACCAGCTCATCGGTGAAGCGGAAAACGGTACGCAGGCGCTGGAAATCGTGCGCCGGGAACAACCTGAAATCGTGATTACCGATATGAAAATGCCGGGGATGGATGGTGTTGCGCTCATCCGAGCCCTGCAAGAGATACAGCCGCCGCCGTATGTGGTCGCGCTAAGTGGTTACGATGATTTCCCACTGGTACGCGAGGCTATGAAGCAAGGTGCTAAGGATTACCTGCTCAAGCTGGAACTGACACCTGAGACTTTGCTGCAAAGTTTGGCTGGTGCGCCCGATACACCGACCGATGATATACCTAAGCCAGATCAAACTATGCTGCGCAGTCGAGTGCTGCGTGATTTGGTCTTCCATTTTTATTTGAACGAGGACGACTTGGAAAAACGTTTGCAAGAATCTGGGATTTGCTGGGCTGGGGAGACCGTCTATTGTCTGTTGCTCAAAGCCGGGGAATTGTTTCGGTTTGAAGAGGCCACCGAGGAGGAATGCCACACGTTGCTGTTCTCCATTCGCAACATTGCGGAGGAAATTGTAGGTGCTTGTCTGGATGCGGTCAGCACCGAGGGAAAAACCGGAGAACTGTATATTTTGGGTGCGCTGCGACCTGAATTGACTGGACAGGATGCGAACGTGTTGATAGAACAGACTGCTCATCGTCTGCATGATATGCTTCAGCAGTATGTTGATGTTTCGTGTATGATTGGGATCGGACAGGGCGAGAATACGGCTGGCGGTATGGCAGAGGCGTGCAGTCGAGCGGCGGACGCCATGCGTAGCCGGTTTTATCGACTGAACGACCCGGTCATCTGGTGGCAGGCCGATCTTTGTCCACAGACCGAACCAGAGACTTTTTCTACAGCCGAAGCCCGCAGGCTGCTCGCTGAGGGGATTTCTTCGCTATCGGCTGAGACTGTCGATGAGGCTATCGATCTGGTACAGAAAGCATCTGCGCGTCAGCATTGGACACAGCGCAACGCCTATGCGGTCGCCTTTGCACTGGCGGTTACGGTGCAAGACTGTCTGGAAACGTATGGATTTGATATTCCATCCCAAATGCCGCGCAGTCATGGCGATCTGCTGCGCTGGATGGATTTGCACCACATGGGTGATGTCCGCGATTGGTTGGAACGACTGCGTGAGGATATATTAGAGTACATCCAGAAGGAGCGTACGGACGGTAGACAGATGGTCGTGCGTCGTGCACAGGATATCGTTACGCAGCGTTTTTGCGGAGAAATTACCCTGTCGGAGTTGGCTGAACAGCTGGATTTAACACCAGGATATTTAAGTGGGCTGATGAAAAAGTATATCGGAAAGACCTTTTCCGAGTATCTGACCTATTTGCGCATGGAGCAGGCTAAAAAGCTGCTGCGTGAGACCCATGATAAGATCTATGCAGTGGCAGTAGCGGTCGGATATGAAGATGCATTTTATTTCAGCCGGATTTTTAAGCGTGAAACCGGAATGACGCCGGGAGATTGGCGGAAGAGGGCAGAGCAGAGGGGAGATGTACCATGAAACGACGTATAATGGTGATTTTTCTGCTCTGTGTGCTGACGATTGGGGTGACGGCTACTTATCTGCTGCCTCAAAAGAGAACGGAGGACGACCAAACCGTCCATACGCTGCGTGTCGCGCTGTGGGATTACGGCACGGTCAGTTATGACCGCCGTATGATCGAGCAATTTACCCAAGAATATCCCAATATTCAGGTTGAAGTGGTCAGCTGCTCGCCTGAGTATTATGACAGCAGTCTGGAATCCATGCTGGACAGTGGAGATCGGTTGGATGTGATTTTTGTCAATCAGCTTCCGCAGCTTGCCAAGTTGATTGCACGAGATATCGCATTGCCGCTGGATGATTATGCCGAGCGGGACGTGATTGATCTGGACGTTTATCCCGACACCGATGTTCTGCGTGATCCGAATACTGGTGCTCTTATGGGGTTGCCGTATCGCCAGGATAAATTTGTGCTCTATTATAACAAGGATTTGTTCGAGCAGTCTGGATGTACCATCCCGGAAAACGGCATGACCTGGGAGGAATTTGCCGATCTGGCGCAGACTCTGACTGAGCGGCTGCAAAAGATGCAGGAGAATCGATGGGGAGCGACGCTGATTTTGGAGCCGAAGCATATTTTATACTATATGAGCCAGCATGCATTTGACTGGTCACAGGATGATTTTCAAAATTTAGCAGCGGGATTACAGTTATGGTTGGACATGCAGGATAGTGGCGGCATTGCGGATATTGTAGGCAATCAGATGCGCTTGGATTCGCAGCGTATGTTTGAAACCGGGCGGTATGCAATGTTTATACAGGGAAGCTGGTATATGAACTTCTTGCATATGGATGCCCAAAGTGGTCAGCTGGATTTTTCGTGGGGGGTGATCGAACGACCGGTTTGGTCGGAGGAACAGCCCAACGAGAATGATGCTTGGATTACACCGCTTATCATACACCGCAACACGACTGAACCCGAAGCGGCTTGGACATTCTTAAAGTTTGTGTGCGGAAAGCAAGGTGCCGAGATTCTGACAGATGAATGGATTTTACCGGCTTATCAGGATGCCGATATCAGGGCGCAGTTGCGTCAAAATATGCAGGCAGAAGGTATTGATGCAGATATTTTTTTAGCAGGTTTGTCCGACCCGCGACCTCTGCCAACGCAGCAGGAACTTGCGCTTTCCGAGCAAATTTATGAATTGTATCGGCGGGTATTGCTTGGCCTGGATACGGTACCGGAAGGTGTTGAAAAGATGGAGCAGACCCGGCAAAACTGGAAAAATGCAGGCTAGTGTGGATTTGTACAAAAAATCGTTTGATTCTCCATGTTCTTATTCCAGTCTTTCCCGTATACTGAAATCAGCATCTAAGGATGCAGTTGAAAGGAGGATTTCTCATGAAGAAGGGCTGGAAACGAGTGGGAGCGGTCGTTCTGACTGCTTCAATGTTGATTACAACAGCAAGCGCTGCGGCACAATATGGAGCGGTGGATCCCAATGATCCGTATGCGCCGCCGGTCAGCGGCATGTTCCATGAACAAAAGATCAATGCCGATGGCTTGGTCGGACAGTACAGCGTATATATTCCGGAAAATTTTGAGCCGTGCACCGATGGCGTGATGATTTTGACTCCGGATGGAATGACGGCTAAGAGTTTTGTGGAAAGTGAAAAAGGACAGGCGTGGAAGGCTCTTTCGGATGAGCTGGGCATTGCGACCGTCTATGTAGAGCCGCAGGATGGGCAGACTTGGAACATTGATCTGTCGGACGACGATCGTGACGATCAGGCGTTTTTAAAGAAAGTTTACGATACTATCCGCAGTAAGTCTCAAACATTGGATGCGCCGTTTGACATGGATGAGCGCGCGTTCTATCTGGTTGGATATGAAGAAGGCGGTGCTTCTGCACACGAATTTGCAATGGCATGGCCGGCAATCTTTGCGGGTGCAGCTTCAGTCGGCGGTAGTGCCGTGCCGGAAAGCGCGATTGATACGCTGGGCGATGCACTGAGTTATCCATTTGCGGAGGCGGAGAATCTGGTAGGACAGCAGGAAAATGCGATTCCAAACTGTGACGTTCCGGTTCCTATGTGGATCGTTGAATCAGAGGATGAATCAGATAACAGTGATGCAGTGGAAGCTTACTGGGCTACGGCCAACGATGCTGAACAAACAAGTGCAAATTCGTATGCACAGACCGTATATGTCAGTGAAGAAAATGACCGGCAGCGTGTCTGGGTAACAGACGGTGTAAAGGCCGATGAAATGACGCCGGAAGTTCTCTATGAAGAGTTTCTGTCTAAGGTGCAGAGATTTGTTGGCGATCCAGAAGGACGTCTGGAGTGGACGGTTGAGCATACCAATGACGAAAAGACGGGATTTTTTACCTATGAGCAGATGATTGACGGCAAGCAGCGACGTTGGATGGTATATGTTCCCTCATCTTATAGCAGCAGTGAAGCAGTGCCGCTTGTAGTCGCGACGCATGGTTACTCCAGCGCAATGACTGCGTTTACCGGAGATAGCCGCTGGCAGGATGTCGCAGAGGAAAACGGTTTCATTGTTGTGTTTACGCAGGGATATCCGACTAATGGCGTCATGGGTAATATTCCAGTACCGTATTGGAATAACCCACTGATGGGACTGACCGTCGAGGAACCGGTTGATGAACTGTCGTATTTCCATCAAGTCGTTGCACAGGTTAAGGAAGACTACACGATTGACGCGACACGCGTTTATGCGACCGGACATTCCAACGGTTCTTGCATGACCTGGTTGCTGGCACTGGAAGAAAGTGACCTGTTTACCGCATTTGCTCCCGTTGGTTCCAATATGGGTGCTTATTATGAGACGGTACAGCTTAACGATATTGCTGTTCCGGTTTGGAATATGAAGGGCGAGTATGATGGTGAAGACGGTGCGTCGCTGGCAGAGGGTACGCTCAGCCATGATACCATTTCGTATTGGACGCGAGCCAATGGTGCAAGCACAACGGCAGTCGGACAGACCGACGAAACTGGACGATATGTGACGCAGGAATATCAGAATGCAGATGGTGTGCCGTTGGTTCGGTTCACTGAGGTGAAAAACTCTCCGCATGCATACCTGCCTGAGCAGGCCGAGATGATCTGGGAGGACTTCTTCTCTAAGTATAGCAAGAAGGATGGCGTTTTGTACTATGAAGGCAAGGCTGTCGCAACGCCCGAGGCAACATCGAGCGAGTTTACCGACATCGCGGGCCACTGGGCAAAGGATGCCATCGAATATGTGACCGATAAGGCGCTGTTCAACGGCACGACCGCAACCACCTTCTCCCCGAACGAGGGCATGACCCGCGGCATGTTTGTCACCGTGCTTGGCCGTATGGCAGGCGCAGACATCTCCGCGTACAACACCCAGAGTCAGTTTGCCGATGTAGACAGCAAAATGTACTACAACGCATACGTCAACTGGGCAGCAGCCAACAAGATTGTTTCCGGCGTGGACGCTTCGCATTTCAATCCGAATGCGCTCATCACCCGTGAGCAGGCTGCGGTTATCATGGATAATTATCTGACCGCCACCGGCACTAAGGTAGAGGAAACCGGCAGTGCAGCTGCATTTGCCGACAGCGCAAGCATCCGCGCTTACGCGAAGGACGCTGTAACCAGAATGCAGAAGGCTGGTCTGCTGAGCGGCAAATCGGGCAACCGTTTTGACCCGCAGGGCACGGCCACCCGTGCACAGGTAGCTGTTATCATGCAGAAGCTGTGTGAAAAGACCGGTAAATAAGCCGGTAAAATGAGAAAGGGTCTCCCGCCATTCGGCGGGAGACCCTTTGCGTTCGGAACAGGAAAAACCAGGAGAGGTGATCCCTCTCCTGGTTTTTCAGGTTTGATTGTGTCGAAATTCAGTTACTTGATCTCAGCGAACAGCTTCTCGAGCGCAGCCGCTGCAGCTTCCTCGTCCGCGCCGTCGCAGGCAACAGTGATGCTGTCGCCGCCCTTGACGGCCAGACCCATTACTGCGAAAATCTTCTTGAGGTCAGCGGTCTTTTCGCCCTTGGTGAGCGTTACCGCGCACTGGAAGCCCTTGGCGGCCTTGCTCAGCAGACCGGCCGGACGGGCGTGCAGGCCTTCCTTATCCTGAATGGTGATGGTAAACTGTTTCATGAAACTCTCTCCTTTTACTGCAGGTGGGTCAGTACAAACTTGATATCCGGGGTTTTCTTCATCATTTCAAGCGCCTCCTCGTCCTCGAGGACCTCGCAGACATGGGCGAGCAGGTCAAGGTGTGCGTCACCGACACCTGCAATGCCGAAAATGAGGTATGCTTTCTCGTCACCGAAGTCTACGCCGTCGGGGTACTGCAGCATGACAACGCCGGACTTTTTGACAGTGGATTTCTTTTCGCTCGTGCCGTGCGGGATGGCAACGCCCATGCCCATGTAGGTGGTAACGAGCTTTTCGCGCTCGACCATTGCATCGGCGTAGTCGGCATCGACATAGCCGCGTTTGGCAAGCAGCGCACCTGCGGCGCGGATCGCGGTTTCCTTATCAACAGAGGGTAAGCCAAGCTGAATGTCCTCGGCCTGGATTACAAGGCCCTGATCCTGCGCGGCAGGTTCGTCAGTGGTTTCGGGAGCCGCGGCTTTCGCGGCAGGTGCAGCGGTCAGCGTCTGGTACAGGGTGTCCAGATTCGGGTCCGCAAGGAAGTTGCCAATCGTGATGATCTGCGCCTGCGGTGCACTCCTGCGGGCGCGCTCGGCGAGAACACGCTGGCAGACAACGATATCTGCGTCAGCAGGTACGTTATCTACACTGGAGTTGGTGACGATCAGCTCCGGACGCTCGGCCTTGATGCGGTTGTGGAACTTGGTCGCGCCCATCGCGCTCGACCCCATGCCTGCGTCGCACGAAAATACGATCTTGTGCACGTCACCGGCGTTTACCGGTGCGGATTCGATGGCTGCGGGTGCTACACCCTTGGCCTGCGCCTTCATGTCCTGCATTTTGGCCTGCGCTTCGCTGAGGTTCTGCGCATTGCCGGAAGTTGCTTTGAGAATGACAGACGAGAGTACAAACGATACGGCAGCTGCAAGGACAACGCCGATAAATACCGTCAGAACGGAGTCACGCGGCGCCATCGCCATGTAGGCAATGATCGAACCGGGGGATGCCGGGCCGGACAGACCGGCACCGGTCATGGTGTAGAACAGGATCGCGCAGAAGTTGCCCGCGATCGGAGCCAGAATGATGACCGGATTCATCAGAATGTACGGGAAGTAGATCTCGTGGATACCGCCGAGCAGGTGAATGACAACCGCGCCGGGAGCGGACTGACGTGTGGTCTTGTCCTTGCAGAACAGGCAGTACGCCAGCAGAACGCCCAGACCGGGACCGGGATTGGTCTCGAGCATGTACATGATGGAGCGGCCGGCCTCTGCAGCCTGGCTGACGCCAATTGGGTTGAAAATACCGTGGTTGATGGCGTTGTTCAGGAACAGCACCTTTGTCGGTTCAATAAAGATGGAAACCAGCGGCAGCAGGCTGTGGCTGACCAGAAAATCAACGCCTGCGGTAAGTACGGTGAGAATGGCGGTCATAAACGGGCCGATAACGTAGTAGCCGAGGATTGCCAGCAGCATGCCGAGGATGCCGATGGAGAAATTGTGGACCAGCATTTCAAAACCGGCGGGAATGTGCTCCTCCACGCGGTTGTCAAACTGCTTGATGACCCAGCCTGCCAGCGGGCCCATCACCATCGCACCCATCAGCATGGTGTAGTCCGAGCCGCAGATGCAGCCGATAACGGCGATGCAGGCAATGACGCGGCCGCGTTCCTTTGCGACCATATAGCCGCCCTGACCGGCGATGAGAATGGGCAGCAGGTAGCTCAGCATCGGTGAGACCATCGAGCTGAGCCGTTCGTTCGGGAACCAGCCCTTTTCAATGAACAGCGCTGTGAGGAAGCCCCATGCAATAAATGCACCGATGTTCGGCATGACCATGCCGCTCAAAAACTTGCCAAAACGGGAAATTGCGTTTTTCATAGCTTTTCAACTCCTTATCTGTGTTGCCGCATGACTTGCGGGATTCGGGGAGTCGCTTTCGTTTCGTTTGATTATATTGTACAGGCGGAATCCGGGTCTGACAAGGGAAACTATAGTGACTGATGTCACCGGCGAATGGTGACAAATGTCGTAAGACTGTCGAAAACGCGCAGGGAAAAGGATGTTTGCTTGTGCAGTCTGCGCAGAACAGAGGTGACAGCAGAGCGGGTTGTCGGAGTTGTGTCACCGGAAGATGGTGACAAAAAACGCAGGATACGGAACAGTGTCACTTGTGCTGTCATTTTAGAATGTGGTATCATAGAGATAAGTAATTGAGAATGGAAAAGGGAAAATTAACGTATACACGATTGCAAATGAATTTACAAATGAATGCACTATGCTGACAGTGACATTCATTTTCCATTCTAAACCTGTTGGATTTTATAGAAAGGAGCCATCCCGATGTCTGAAACCCTGCCTTCTCTGACTGCGAACGGACAAAAGTTAATCGACCGTCTGCTGACGCTGCCGCAGGGCTGGGTGACGGCGGCGATGCTCGCGGAGAGCATCGGCGTGAGCCGCCGCACGGTGCTGCGTGAGCTGCCGAGTGTGGAGCAATGGATTGCCGCGGCAGGCTATCACTTTGTACGCAGTCCGGGACAGGGACTGCTGCTGGACGAGCCGCCCGCACGCCGGGAGCAAATGCGCGCGCTGCTGAACGGCAGCACAGTCTACGCGGAGCTGCCGCGCCGTCAGCGGCGGCAAAAGCTGCTCGGTATGCTGCTGCAGGCGCGTGAGCCGATGAAAACCGCAGCACTGGCGCGGGAGCTGCTCGTCTCCGAGAGCACACAGGCCGCCGAGCGCTCGGTTATCGAGGAGCTGCTTCCGAAAGTACGTTTTTCCAAGCTGTAATTGTTGAAATCTATTGCCTAAGTGATAAAGGAGAGTTATTATTATGAAAGCAAGGGCTGTACGTCTGCATGCTGCGAATGATCTGCGTCTGGATACCTTTGAGCTGCCGGAAATCCGCGATGATGAGATTCTGGTCAAGGTCGTATCCGACAGCATCTGCATGTCCACCTATAAGTGCGCGATCCTTGGTACCGAGCACAAGCGCGTGCATCCCGATGTTGCCGAGCATCCGGCCATCATGGGTCACGAGTTTGCGGGCGATATCGTCAAGGTTGGCGCGAAGCATCAGGATAAGTTCAAGCCGGGCATGAAGTTCACGCTGCAGCCGGCGCTCAATTACAAGGGCACGATGTGGAGCCCCGGATACTCCTACGAGTTCTTCGGCGGCGATGCGACATACTGCATCATTCCGGCTGAGGTTATGGAACTTGGCTGCCTGCTCGAGTACAAGGGGCGTGCCTACTACGAGGCGTCTCTTGCCGAGCCGATGAGCTGCTCGATCGGTGCGTTCAACGCCGCTTATCACACCAAGATGGGTGTTTATCACCACGAAATGGGTATTAAAAAGGGCGGAAAGCTGGCCATCATGGCAGGTGCCGGTCCGATGGGTCTGGGTGCGCTGACGTATGCGCTGCACCGTGACGTCCGTCCGTCCATGGTCGTTGTGACCGATGTGAACGAGGACCGTCTGGCACGCGCCGAGGCGCTGTTCCCGCCGGCTGAGGTCAAGGAGAAGGACGGCATCGATCTGCATTTTGTCAACACCGGCAAGATGGAAAATCCGGCGGCAGAGCTGCGCGAAATGACCGGCGGCACCGGTTTTGATGATGTATTCTGCTACGCGCCGGTTGCGGCAGTCGTTGAACTGTGCAGCGCGGTGCTCGGCCGCGATGGCTGCCTGAACTTCTTCGCGGGCCCGACCGACAAGCAGTTCTCTGCCAAGATGAACTTTTATGATGTACACTATAATTCTACGCATGTTATGGGCACGACCGGCGGCAACACCGCGGATATGATCGAATCGCTCGAGCTGACCGCATCTGGCCGTATCGACCCGGCGGTTATGGTGACGCATATCGGCGGTCTGGATGCCGCGGCGGAAACCACGCTCAACCTGCCCAAGATTCCGGGCGGCAAAAAGCTGATCTACACACACCTGACCATGCCGCTTACCGCGCTGACCGATCTGCGGGCAAAGGGCGCGGAGGATGCGCGGTTTACCGCGCTGGCTGACATTGTGGACGCACACAATGGCCTGTGGTGCCCGGAGGCAGAGGAATATCTGCTGGCAAACTTTCAGCAGCACGACTAATTGGAGGAAACAACCGATGGAACAACGCCGCAATGCAATCGTCGAACTGGTCAACCGAGAGGGAAGCCTGAGCTTTGTACAGCTGAAGGAGGCTTTTCCGTCGGTGTCCGAAATGACGCTGCGAACTGATCTGAAGGCACTCGATCAGGCGCGAAGAGTGGTTCGCGTGCACGGCGGCGTCAAATCGGTCGAGGTAGTCGTCGGCACGGACGACCAGTTCGGCAGGCGCACGGCGCGCAATGCGTCGGAAAAGCAGATCATTGCGGAGAAGGCGGCGGCGCTGCTGCGACCGAATACCACGGTGTTTCTGGATTCCGGCAGCACGGCAACCGCCGTGGCACGCTGTGTGCCTGATGAGCCGATGCTGATCTTCACGAGTGGATTGACGTGTGCGATCGAACTCGCGCGGCTGGAAAAGCCCAAGGTGTCCATTCCCGGCGGCACGCTCAACCGGTTCAGCCATAGCGTGTGCGGTGTGCGCGGCATTCAGGAACTGGAGGGCGTGCATTTCGACCTGCTGCTGCTCGGCGTGACGAGCTACAGTCCGGAGACCGGCTTTGCCTGCGGTGTAGAGGAGGAGGCGCTGCTCAAGCAGACTGTGCTGCATCGCGCGGAGCATGTGGCGGTGCTGCTGGATTCCTCTAAAATTGATCGAAGAAGTACATTCCGCATTTGCGGTCTCGATGAGGTAGATACCGTCATTTCGGACGGCAGACTGCCGCCGGAATTCCTTTCGGCGTGTGAGAACGCGGGCGTAAAAGTGCTGTAAAAGTGAGAAAACCCTGTCTGGTGTTGGAACAGACAGGGTTTCTTTTAGGGCTAAAGTTAGGTATCCGGCTCGTATGCCGGTATGGCGGCGGCATCTTTATATTGCCTCTCGCAAATCGGAACAAAAATTTTTACCTATATCAGAAAATAAGAAAAACCGGTTATTTCTTACGAAATAACCGGTTGATCTGGTACGCCAGAAGGGATTCGAACCCCCGACCTTTTGGTTCGTAGGAATTTATGGAGCGAAATTCAGCGGTTAACCGGGCAATTTTAGGTCGCAATATACGGTCGTACCAGCGGAATTACCATATCACCGATACACTTGTTTTAAGGGATCCGAGAAACGTGGACCCCATATTGGAACCCCTTAAAAAGCAGCGGTGTACGTCTGCTTACGACTTGACGGCTTATCCGGAATACCGAGTTTTAGCTTGCCTTGCTCAACCAGCGGCTGAATATAGCGCTTGTTGGCGTGGTATACGGTTCCAATGCCAAGGAAATCTGCAATTTCCTTGCGAGTGCGCGATGTGCAGCTTTCACTTCAACGGTTTGCGCCTCGGCTTGCTGTGCTTGTACACGTTTTGCAAGTTCGATCAAATCTTCAATCTGCATTTTGAAAATCCACCACCTTTATTTATATTATACGCCAAATCATCAAAATATAAATCTAAATTTTGATGATTTGTTTGATGATTTTCGATAATATCTCATAACAACGCAGGTCCTGTCATTCGGATACTTTTCGAGCGGCAGGGCCTGCCGTTTTGCGCATGAACTGCGCTTATCTATTCTAACCTTTTGACACTTTCTATCATTTACAATGCCATATTCAGGCCTAAACTCCTCTGTTAAGGCCTTTGAACAAGAAATTAGCTATATCGAAAAATGTAATTTATTTTCGAGAAATATTCACTATTCGGCATTATCTTTTTACATTCCGATAACATAAAGATAATCTTAACACATTGGAGGTTATCTCTATGGATATGAAAAGGCACTTGAAATCTGCACTTAAACAGCTTGGTTTCGACAAGCCTCGCAAGGCTCAGATTATTCCGATGAATACGCTGGATGCTGGACAGGATGCAATTGTAATTGCTGCCACGGGTTCTGGCAAACAGGTCATCTATGAAACCGTTGGGCTTGCTCATTCCGACAAGCTGACTATCGTCATCGAGCCTTTGCTTGCGCTGATTTACAATCAGGTACAGACGTTACAGGCTCATGATATTCCTGCCGATTATATTGATATGACCCGCTCGAAAGAAGACATTGATAAGATACTGAACAAGGTACGCAAGGGAAAGCTGAATTTTCTCTATGTCACTCCCGAACGGCTGCAAAACCATGCGTTTATTGAAACTATGCAGCATTCGGATATCTTTATGGTCGTAATAGACGAATGCCACTCCATTACGGAATGGGGTTATACGTTTCGTGACGCTTATCTGCACATCGGCGATTTTATCAACAAGCTAAAGCATAAACCGGTTATCTGTGCCTGCTCTGCGACGATACCGGCTGACTCTCTCGATACCATTCGTGATAGCCTGCACATGAACAAACCGGCTATTCTCCGCAGTGATGTACGGCGTGATAATCTTATTCTTCTCAAGAAAGACGTTACCTGTAACAAGAAAACACTGGAGGAACGACTGGAATTT
>NZ_QUDX01000017.1:0-360 GCF_003477715.1 Butyricicoccus sp. AF35-5AC | reverse complement strand
TACCTGTAACAAGAAAACACTGGAGGAACGACTGGAATTTCGTATTAAGAAGCTCTGCAAGACGATTGACAAATACCATAAAGATGGTTCGGTTCTTATCTTTGCTCAGACTACGACTTATGTCGATGCGCTGTATAATATTTTAGAAGAAAAGTATCCCGATGACGTTACACGCTATCACTCACGAATTAAACCCGAACGCCGCAAGAAACAACTGCTGTTCGACTTCCTGCAAGGCAAAAGAAAGATTATGATTGCAACTTCTGCATTCAGTATGGGTATTGATGTCTCCGATATTGAACTTGTCGTGCACTTCAATGCACCGATCAGCATGACGGATTACATCCAGCAGATTGGCCG
>NZ_QUDX01000016.1:14633-47431 GCF_003477715.1 Butyricicoccus sp. AF35-5AC | reverse complement strand
TGAACAAAAGTTTAAGCACATCGTTGTTTAATTTACAAGGTGCAATTTTCCTTTGCCTTCAGCGAAAAATTGCACCGCGTGTCGAAAATCTTCATGATTTTCGACCAAGGCACTCAAATGCGTCAGCATTTGACCACTAAAGGTTTCGGATTCTGTTAAATCGAAGCAGTCTTAACCGCTCATCAACAGCTTATTTAGTATACCTCTCCTGATACGCTTTGTCAACACATTTTTTCATTTTTCCCAAAAGTTTTTGCGTATAGCTTGCTCTCCCCTTGTCCATACTGAATCCCGAGGTGAATTTCCATGAAGTATTTCTGCAATCTTACAGCACTGTTGTCCATTGATCAAACGGCTAACGCCTGTTTTTGCGCACTTTCTCCGGAAATCCGACAGCGCATTCTTCCGCACAGCGCACAGCTGCACACGCGTGAGGAACTTCTGCTCTGCGCCTTCCGTCTGCTGCTGCCGCAGGTACAGCAATAGTAAAAATCCCGAAGCCTATCGCCTCGGGATTTCTTTTTATTTCGCCGCCAGCAAGCACGCATACCGCAGTTTAAGGCGCATTTTCCAGCTTTTCTTCACATTTCTTCCCCAAAGCCGCTGCACGAACAGATCGAGCGCGCGCTCCTCGAACGGTTCAAGCGCGATGCCGCCGTATATTGTTTTCTCAAGCAGACCGTTCACACGCTCGTACTCTCCGGGCTTAACCGACGGCAGCGTGTCCGCAAGCGCCTTATCGGTCGCTGCGGTCTCCCAGCCGAGCGCCGCGTCAATTCCCCAGAGGGAAATCAGCTTGAACATCAGTTTCTGCGACTGCCGCACGCGCTCCTCGATCGACATTCTGCGCCGTCTGTGTTCCGCATGCCACAGCACGAACGCGCGTGACAGCTCCATCGCGCACAGCAGCAGCGTGAACAGCAGAATAACGGTGCCGACAATACCGAATCCAACCGCAGCCACGTTTTTCACCACAGTCAGCGGCTTGGACTGCTCGGAACCACCGGTGCCGGACGGCTCGACCACCTGCTCCGCACCCGACCGATCTTCGTCGATAGCCGCAGTTTTGCGCACCGTATCCGGCAGGCTGACCATCTGCTGCAGCGCAACCGCGTCAAAATAATAGCCCGGTGTCGCATCAACCGGCAGCCAGCCGATACCGTCCAAATAGACCTCAGCCCACGCATGTGCGTCCTGACCGGTCAGCGCAGCTGTTCCGTCCGCGCTGCTCTGCGTTTTGGCAATCGGCAGATAGTAGCCTTCCGCGTAACGCGCGGGAATGCCGTGCGCCCGCAGCGCCTGCACGGTCGCCGAGGCATAAAGCACTGCATTGCCCTTCCGCGAGTCTGTCAGAAAATATGCAATCGGGTCCGCATTATTCGGTGCGGCTCCGGCAGTCTCGCTGTAGCGCACCTGCGCTTTCAGCACCTCGCGGATGCGGCTGAGCGCACTGTAAACGCCGTCATTTTCATCATCATAATCCTGCCAGAACAGACGGTTCAGCACAGGCAGCAAATCCTCGTCCGCTGCGGTATATACATCATACACAAAGCTGCGATAGACGGATTCCGCCTGCGCATAGGCTGTCTGCCCCTCAGTCTGTGGGTTGCTGACCCAGCTCTCCGCGACCATGAGCTCCGACGGCCGCGTACTCGAAACCTCGGTCACTGTATAATTGCGGATGCCGAACAGACCGCGCCCCTTGAGCAGCGCGTCCCTGCGTTCGCGCACGTCACCGTCCGTTACCTTTTCCATCGAAGCCGGTGCATACACCGCGTCGCGCGAAGCGTTCTTCACCGACACCTCGACCGTGTTGGTCTCCGGTGCATCGCCGGTCAGCCGATAGTATGCCGCCGACTGTGTAAACGGGTCAAAGCCCTGTGTCTGCAGCCAGTCCAGCATGCCGATGTTTTCTCCGCCGTAGACGGCATCCGGCAGCGGCTTCCATGTGCCGTTTTCATATTTTCCGCCGGTAAATCCGCGCAGATAGACCGACTTTTCCTGTTCCGTGTGTACATTCAGCATGGTTTCGCTGCTCTCATGCAGAAGGTTCGCCCGAGAAAGCTCGCCCTGCGGCAGCGTATCCCTGCCGTAGCGCAAATCGTGCACTGTCTGCTTGATATTCTGCCGCAGACGATCGACCGACGGCATTTCCGTGCCGGACAGTCCCACCGCACAGGCACACAGCACTGCCGATATGCCAAGGCACCATGCAACCGCTCTGCGGGTGATTGCGCGGCTGCCGCTCGTCATGTGCAGACCCAGCTGCCCCGCTGTCAGCAGCACAAGCGCCAACGGATAGAATCCCTCGCCGAACAGCGAAAGCAGCAGCCAGAATACGCTGATGAACGCCGCGAGCCGGCTGCTCTGCCGGCTGACCGCATACCACGACAGCAGCCCGATGAGCACCGCCGCCAACAGCGCAAACGTGAACGTCATCGGTACGGTTTCGCCTTCCCGCCCGCCGGATTTAACGCGCACAGAGGTGCGCAGCAGCCGCGCATCCCTGCGGGTGAGCAGCGCCATCAGCGCCGCCAATACCACCAGAACGATGAGCGTCGCCAGCAGAAACGGCTTGCTGAACAGGAGCAGCAGCACGAGCAGCGCCGCATACAGCAGCGCGAACGCCAGCCGGTTTTTCCACATAGCGCCTCACTCCTCTGTGTGCGCGGGCTTGATCTTCGCCATGATCTCCTCCAGCACCTGCTTTGCGGCAACGCCCTCCACGCGCGCCTGCGGGCGCAGCGCCAGACGGTGTGCACATACATCGACGAACACGTTCTGCACATCCTCGGGCACAACGTAGTTGCGCTCACGCAAAATCGCGCCTGCGCGCGCCATCCTGACCAGTGCGGACACGCCGCGCGGAGAGATGCCCAGCTCCACCAGCGGATGGCTGCGGGTCTGCTCGCACAGACGGATGGCATACGCCAGCACGCCGTCGGTCATGCGTACCGAGGTCAGGTAGTTCTGCACCTCAAGCAGATTCTGCGCGTTAGTCACCGCGCGGATCTCCTCCAGCGGATTGCTGTACCGCTGTGCGTTGATGATCTTCATCTGGTTTTCAAGGGTCGGGTAGCCGATGGACAGGCTGACCATGAAACGGTCGATCTGGCTCTGCGGCAGCGGCTGCGTACCGGCAGAACCCAGCGGGTTCTGGGTCGCAATGCAGATAAACGGCGCGGGCAGCGCGTGCGTTTCGCCGTCCACCGTGATGGTGTGCTCCTCCATGACCTCAAGCAGCGCGGACTGCGTTTTCGGTGAGGTACGGTTGATCTCGTCGGCCAGCAGCAGCTGACAGTTCGCCGCGCCCTCGCGGTACTCGAACCTGCCTGTCTCGCGGCTGTACATCGTAAAGCCGGTGATGTCGGACGGCAGCGTATCCGGCGTAAACTGAACGCGCTTGTTGCTCAGTCCCAGCGCACGGGAAAACGCCACAGCGAGCGTGGTCTTGCCCACACCGGGACAGTCCTCCAGCAGCACATGGCCTCCGGCATAAATGGTCATCAGGATCTTCTCGACAATATCTTTTCTGCCGATGAACGCCTTATTGACCTCGGCAATGATCTGCTTGGATTGTTCAACAATCATTCTGTTTCTCCTTCATCTTCTGCGGAAGTGCTGTTATCTTCTGTGGAAGTGCTGTCCGACGGTTCGGGCGGAATGACGATCTCGTGCCTGCCGTCCGGCATCGGCAGAACCGTCGCATCGTCCGCCGAGGTGTCGGCAGAGCCGGTGTCCTTGCCGGTGCTGTCACCGGCCGGCTCGTTTGCCGCATCGTCGTCGATGGTCGGCGGTTCGCTGGTATTGCCGTTTGAGGTGTCAGTGTCAGTGTCCGTGCCGGGATTCGGCTCCGGGACCGGCGTCAGGTCATCCTTCTCATCCGGATTCCTGTTCTGATCATCCGGCTCAACCATTTCCGGCTCCTGCTTTTTCGGCGCAAGCTCAAAGCTGAGCTTGTCCACTTCCGGATAGTGAGTATCTACAGTGGTGCCCTCTTCAAATTCCGATGCGCCCGGAATCCACTCACGATGCCACAGCATTCTGCGGATACGATTCTCGACCGGCAGCAGGATTTCCTCCATTTTGGCATGGATTTCCTCCTCGGCTGCATCCGGCATGCCTGCAGCGACAGCTGCATACATTTCCGCATAGTTTTCATATCCCGCCATCGGGTAGATCCATTTTTCAATGAAACGGAGATAAGCCTCCTCATCTCCCCAGGCAAGAATGTAGATTTTGATCCTGCTTTCATCAATACCGAAGGAATATCCCTCACCCGGTGTGAAATTCAGCAGCTCCGGCGGATTGCCATCCATGAAGGTCATGGTCAGCGTATCGCTCTCCACCCCTCGGAACGCATTCTGCTCAATACCGGCCAGACCGCTTTCCAGGACGAGATATTCCAGGTTTTTGGTATTGGAGAAGGCTCCCTCACCGATATAATCCAGGCGCCAGCCATCCAGCAGTCCCAGTGTTTCACTATCCAGATCAATCGTGGTCTTGTCGGACGGCGCACCGATCAGCGTAATATAATCTCCCCGTACACGATACGGATAGAACTCCGAGGGTTCCTCTACCTTCGTTTCTGCGCCAAGCATGGTGCGGATATCGTTCTCCACATCCACGAGTTTCTGTTTAACTGCCGCATCGGTTTCTGCATACAGATCCTCCCATGTTCCATTGAACATCAGGTCCATCATGGTGTTGTCCCACAGGTTCATGTAGCCGGTCGCATTCGGTGTGTCCATGCTGCCGAGCAGCGAATAGCGCCATTTCTTTACATAAGACGGTGCAATATCGTCTCCGGTCTCCCATGCGGATCTGATGTGAACCCGCTGCAGCGTATCCTGCCACGTCCATTCATAGTTAAAGGTAAACGCGGAGGATGCACTGAATGTCAAAAGCTGCGGCACATTGCCGAAATCAGCAATCGTGATATCCTCCAGCGCACTGCATGCACTGAACAGACCGGTGTATATGCTGCTGTTATTTTCAAAGCCCCGTGTAATGGAAACACCGGTCAGGCTCTTGCAATCCACGAACGAGTTCATATCCAGACGCTGTATATAGCCGTTCAGCTCCAGCTTCGTGATATTTGTGCTCTGGAATGCCGCCTCACCGACCTCGCTGACGGCTGTAACGACCTCACCCTCCAGACCGGAATCGGCAAACACATAATCATCAATATACTGCAGGTCCGGCAGTTTATCCCAGTTGATGGTAAACGAGCCCTCGGTGCCGTAAAACGCCTTATCGAACAGCTCTATCGTCTCCTCCGGCAAGGCAAGCTCCCCTTCGGTGTGCCTGCCGGCACGCAGACCGAGCCAGTCCTTGCCATCGCTCGCGCCGTACAGCATTTTCGTGCTGCCGATATCTACAACATCGTAGCGCTGCACACCGGATTCCTCAATGAAATACGTCCAGTCCTCACCGTAGCCGATTCCCCCGGTCGGGGAATACATCACCGTTGCCTGTGCTCCCGTGCTGACCGAATACTCGCCCATATTGATGGACGGCGCGTTGGACGCGATAAAGTTCAGCGAGGTACAGTTATCAAACGCCGCATTGCCGACAGACACCTCTCCGTTCGCATCAATCATGATGCCCTCCAGATTGGAGCAGCCGTAAAACGCCTGTGCACCGATATTTGTCAGCGATTCCGGCAGAAGCGCCCACTGCAGCTTCTGACTGCCTGCAAACGCACCGTCCGCCAGTGTGGTCACCGACAGCGGATTGCCGTCCGCATCCTGAATCGTGCCGTCAAACTCGGTCTTAGCCGGGTCACCGGCCATCAGCACAACCTCCGCGCTGCGCTCGTCTGTGTAGTAGGTCTCGCCCCGGCTGTTGGTCTGCAGGACGATTGCGCGGACATCCGTAATGCCTGCCGCGTCAAGCTGCGCCTGCACGTTCTCTGCCTGCGCCTTCCCGCCGCACAGGATGGTATCCACATTGCTGCTTCGGAAACTGTCCGGGGCGATTGCAATCCCGTCTTCGCCCTCGGGCAGAATGATAGTTTCAACCTTTTCCGCGTCCGCAAACGCGTTCGGACCGATGGCGCCGACGCCGCTCGGCAGAGTATAATATCTGGTCTGTGCCCGCACACGGGTGAGCGTTTTGTTCCCCTCGGCGTCCTTCTCCAGATAAGCACCATCGTGTGATTCCCAACTGCCGTCCGAGGATGCAACGTTCACACGCATGCCCTCCAGCGCAGTTTCGTTACTGCGCACGAAAGCATGAAATACGTCCGGCTCCACAATAATAACGCCGCTGTCCATACCGCCGAAGTCGATTTTCGGCAGGTCGCAGGCAGCTTTCGCCTGCAGGACCAGTCTGGTCACCTGTGTTGCGTTCGGCAGCGTCACCTTCTCTACATTTTTCGGAACGGTCAGCTCGGTCATATCATACGGAATACCGAGGTATGCACTGCCGTCCGCATTGGTAAGAATACCGTCCGCGGTTGCGGCATACGCTGTGCTGCCCGCATCCACAATATAGCCCTTCTTGACCTTGATGCCCTTTACGGCTGTCTGTGTGCCTTCCGTCTGTTCGCTGTAGCTTTTCGTGTTGACATACCGCACCGTATCCGGAATTTTGATGTAATCAACCTCATGCAGGGTGTTTTCCGTGCCCATATCCACCGCCTGCACATACTTCGGTACCTCGAGCACACTGCCGGGATCGCCCTCATAGCCGGTAAGTGTCTGCATGTAGATGAATTTCTGGGTGATCGAGAACTTCGGTGCGCTGACCGGCAGATCCGATTCGGTCTCGTCCCAAGAATCCGCTGCAGGACCGTCTGCGGCATCGTCCTGCGAACGGGTTACCGCGCCGGTATCCATGTTATACCAGCGGATTTTGACCTGCACTATATAATTATCCTCCAACGGGACCATATCCGCAGGCTCGATAACACGACGGCCCGCCGCCGGATGATACATCCACGGAATCAGCTTGCCGTCCTCCTGCCAGCCGGGGAACAACGCGGACAGACATTCCTCTCCCAGCAGATCTCTCTGATAGCTGTACAGGTCGATTACCTTGCTCTCATCATCCGGATCAAAGCTGGTATCCTTATATGGATTGAGCAGGATATCACTGCTGAACTGACCGTTTTTATCGCTTTCCGTCAGCCTGCGGTTGAGGATGAAGATACGGTTTCGCTCCAGCGTATAGGTAACATCCGAGTAGTCCTTCCACGCACTTCCTGCACTGAAGCGGTAAGACGCACTGATTTTGATCTCGGTCGCATCGCTCGGAATCTCATCCAGAGTCTTATCATATTCTCCGGTTGCCTCATTAAAGAAGCTGAAGAAGGTATCGCCGATCCAGATACCGTTGATACGGACGAACACGCCGAAATGCAAATCGCTGTTGTCTGCACCCTTCAGGTTGCTCCAGTAGTAAATGTTGCCGTTGTGGTCATTTACATAGGTTTCCAATGCATTGTAGATCTTGCGGGCAGTGATGTTTTTCTGACCGGCGTACAGCGCAGACGGGTCTGCCTCTCCCGAACTATTCTGCGGCTGCCGAATAACAACCTCCTTTACGGTGTTGTCATTCACATTCCCTTCATAATACGGCTTACTGATCGGATCGTGCTCGCCGAAGATGCCTACGCTGGTCTTTCCGGAATCCGGCTCCCGCATGGTATCCGCAATGGAGCCGCCCTGTCCTGATGGCGGGGCAGCCGTGCCGCCGCCATTCGTATTGTCCGAATTGCCGCCGCCCGGCTTGCTCGGCTTATTATTGCCCGGCGCGGACGGCTCTCCCGGGGTATTCGGCGTATCAGGCTTTGCCGGATTTGCCGCGCCGCTATTGCCGCCCGGATTTTCTCCTGTGCCGGCGCCGCCGTTTCCGGGCACAACGGCAGTCGTGCCGCCCGGTCTGCCGCCGATGATGACATCCGCGCTGCCGCGGTCATTCGTCACGTTATATACGATATCGCCGGAGCTGCTCGCCGCCACGCTCGTATCTGCCGTGCCGCCGGCAACCGAGAGCGGGTCGGAGAAATTCTCCTGTATGCGCTCGCGCTGGAACATGAAATCCGCACTGCTGTCGTTCTGCGGGCCGCTGGTATCGTCCGCGCCGCTGTCCTGCTCCCAAAGCTCGCTGTCGTCCTTTTCTGCCGTGCTGTCGCTGCCCTTTACGTCCTGATCGTCATCAAAATGCACCTGATTGGCATTGAAGCCGCGCTCCGTGTCCGAGGGGTGAAAATGATTGCCCGAGCGGTACGACGAAACGCCCAGAACCGTGCCCGTTGTCAGCGCTGCGGCGGCTGCCGCACCGAGTACGGTTTTGGTCAGTATTGCCCGCGACAGCAGAATCTTATCCAGCTTTCCCATCAGTTCCTCCTTTCTCTTCTCTGTAGAAATTTGCCGATATTACGCTGCAGTGCCTGAAAATCGACCGGTTTTGCGTAATGACCGTTCATGCCGCTCTCGATGGACAAGCGCTCGTCCTCGACAAACGCATCTGCCGACAGCGCAAAAATCAGGATGCTCTTCGCATCCGGACGCTCCATCGCACGAATGGTGCGGGCCGCCGTGCGGCCGTCCATCACCGGCATCTGCACGTCCATCAGAATAAAATCGTAGTAGTTTTCCGGATGATCTGCGAACATATCCACCGCGATCTGTCCGTTTTCGGCCTTCTCGATCTCGGCGCCCATCTCCTGCAGCACCTCGACCATGATCATCGCGTTGATCTCGTTGTCCTCGACAAGCAGGATGCGTCTGCCGCGGAACGCATCCGCGTTCTCCTCCGTGGATGCGCGAGACGGCTCTGCCGCCGGTTCCGCAGGCTTTTCAGCAACCGGCAGATGCAGATACACCGAGAAATCCGAGCCTCTGCCCGGCTGGCTCTCCACCACTATCTCGCCGCCCATCAGCTTGACAAGCTGGTCGGTGATGGCCATGCCGAGACCGGTGCCGCCGTATTTCCGAGAGGTCCCCACGGTCTCCTGCTCGAACGGACGGAAAATACGGCTGATAAACGCCGGCTGCATACCAATGCCGGTATCGTGTACGCGGATCATCATATCCGCCACGCCGTTCCGCAGCATCATCTGCCGGAAGGTGACGATAATTTCACCCTCGCTCGTAAATTTGACCGCATTGGACAGAAAATTGATGATAATCTGGCTGATGCGCAGCTCATCGCCAAGGACGTAATCCACGGCCACACCGTCAAAGTTGACCTCGTAGCGGATGCCGCGGCTGTCGAGGTTTTTCGCAAACATATCGTACAGGCGGTCACCCAGCTCCCGCAGGCTGAACACCTTATTTTCCAGTTCGACCTTGCCCGCCTCTATACGCGACATATCCAGAATGTCGTTGATGAGCGCGAGCATGTGATCGGACAGCTCATCCACCTTGGTCAGATACTGCATCGCCGGTGCATTCGCCTCGAGGTGGTTCTCCGCGAGCGTCAGCATACCGATTATGCCGTTCATTGGGGTACGGATCTCGTGTGACATGCGCGACAGGAAGGTCGTCTTGGACCGGCTCTCCTCCTCGATCTTGGCAAGGCGCTCCTCGTACTGTTCCATCCGACCGCACAGCCCGGTCGTGCGGCTGAAGCAGAACAGATCATATCCATCGTCCTCACCGCGGGTCACATTCAGCTGCACCCACTCGCCGTTCTTTGTCCGAAGTACGGTCTCAAACGGCTGTGCTCCGTCCCACGCACGGTATTTCTTCCAGACAGAAACGCCGTTCTGCCCGTCCTCCAGCACGTCCACAAGCAGCATAACATCCTGCCGGAGCTGCTCGAACGTCACACCGAGCAGGCTCTGCATATCGCCTGCCGCACAGATCGGCAGCAGGTCGTGCTGACGCATGATAAGGCATACGTCATTGCTCTGTCGATCCATGTTGTATAGCAGAATCTCATCTGCCCGCCGGAGTGCGCTCCGTTTTTTATCCGCACACTGCCCGCGGTTCCGCAGCGCCGCACACAGCAGCGCAACTGCCAGCAGTGCCTCAACGCAGCCGATCACCACCAGTGGAAAGTGCTCACCCAACATTTCCAGCCAATCCGTTATGTGCATTCCTTCACCTGTCAAATTCCATTTTTACTCTTTTCTATATTTTTCATCCAGTCGATACCTACATATCCATTTATACATAACAGCTCCTATATCTGTCGATTTACAACATTTTCCCCCAATGCAACCGCTCTCTCCGACAAATTTCTCCTCAAAAAAGCACAAAAAGGATACAGAACAGTACCGTTCTGTATCCTCTTGTGTCAATTCGGTTTTAAGCTGAATTACAGCTTTGCCAGCTCGGATGCGATCAGCTTGTTGATGATCTGCGGGTTGCCCTGACCCTTGGAAGCCTTCATGCACTGGCCTACGAGGAAGCCGGTAACATTCTTGCCTGCCTTGAAGTCGGCAACGGCCTTTTCGTTCTTGGCGATAACGTCCTGTACGATGGCGAGGATAGCACCCTCGTCGGATACCTGCTTGAGACCCATGCGGTCAACGATGGCCTCAACGGTCTCGTCGGTCTCGAACATGCTCGGCAGAACCTTCTTGCCGGCGTTGCCGGAGATGGTGCCCGCCTCGATCAGCTTGACCAGAGCAACCAGCTTGTCTGCGGTCATCTTGGTCTCGCGGAGGCTTACGCCCTTGTCGTTCAGGTACTTGGAGATATCGGACAGTATCCAGTTTGCGGCAGCCTTGGGCTTAACCTGCTTTGCAGCAGCGTCGAGCAGCTCGGCCTTCTCAAAGCTGTCGGACAGCAGACGCGCCTCCATGGCGGTCATGCCGTACTCGTTGAGGTAACGCTCGTAACGGGTGATCGGCAGCTCCGGAACCTCGCTCTCGATCTGGTGCAGCCACTCGTCGGAGATCTCGACGGCGATGAGGTCCGGGTCCGGGAAGTAACGGTAATCCTGCGCGTCTTCCTTGGTACGCATTACCGTGTTCTTCAGCTTAACGTCGTCCCAGCGGCGGGTCTCCTGCTGGATTTCGCCGCCGTTCTCTACAACCTCAATCTGGCGTGCAATTTCGTAATCAATCGCACGGACCGCACCGGAGAAGGTGTTGATGTTCTTCATCTCGACACGGGTGCCCAGCTCGGTGGAGCCTTCCGGACGGATGGAAACGTTTACGTCGCAGCGGATGGAGCCTTCCTCCATCTTGCAGTCGCAGATGTCAAGGTAAGACAGCGTGGTCTTGATCATTTCAAGGAATTCCTTCGCCTCGGCAGAGGAATGCAGGTCGGGACGGGTTACCATCTCAATCAGCGGTACGCCGCAGCGATTGAAGTCAACGATGGTGCCGTCGATCTCGTCATGCAGCAGCTTGCCCGCATCCTCCTCGAAGTGGATGCGCTCGAGACGGCAGGAGTGCTTCACGCCGTCCACATAGAAGAATACCTCGCCGTTCTCGCAGATCGGCACATCAAACTGGGAAATCTGATATGCCTTCGGCAGATCGGGGTAAAAATAGTTCTTACGGTCAGCCTTGCACAGCTGATTGATGGTGCAGCCGGTAGCCTTGCCCATCTTGGCGGCGTAGTGTACAACCTGCTTGTTGAGTACCGGCAGTGCGCCCGGCATACCGGTGCAGACCGGGCAGGTGTGGGTGTTGATCGGTGCGCCGAAGCCAGTGGAGCACGAGCAGTAAATCTTGCTCTTGGTGGACAGCTCCGCATGCACTTCCAGACCGATGACAGCTTCGTATTTCATGTTTGTCTTCCTCCCTTACAGTGCAGCGATGATGTTCTTGAGACCGGACGCCTGCTCAAAAGCCAGACCGGCGTTCAGCAGCGTCTGCTCGCCGAAGCGCGGACCGATGAGCTGCATGCCGACCGGCATGTGGTTCTCATCAAAACCGCACGGCTGAACCAGACCCGGCAGACCGGCGATATTGACGGAAACCGTGCAGATATCGCCTGCGTACATCTCGAGCGGATTGGTGGTCTTGGAGCCGATCTCGTAAGCCGTGGTCGGCGCAACCGGCGTCAGGATGACGTCGCACTTCTCAAATGCGTTTGCAAACTCCTCGCGGATCTTGCGCTGTGCGGCACGAGCCTTCTTATAGTATGCATCGTAGTAGCCGGAGGACAGAACGTAGGTGCCCAGCATGATGCGGCGCTGAACCTCGGCGCCGAAGCCCTCGGAACGGCTCTTGGTGTACAGCTCGATGATGTCATCGCCTGCATTCGGGGTGCGGTAGCCGTACTTTACGCCGTCGAAACGGGCAAGGTTGGAGGAAGCCTCTGCGGAAGAGAGGATGTAGTAGATCGGCAGTGCATACTCAACGAGCGGCAGAGAGATCTCGAATACCTCTGCGCCGAGTGCCTTGTATGCCTCTGCAGCCGCCATAACGTTCTTGCGGACAGCATCCGAAATACCCTCGCCGAAATACTCCTTCGGCAGACCGATCTTGAGACCCTTGACGTCAGCGTTCAGGTTAGCGCGCAGCGAGCCTTCAAACGGGGTCTTGACAGAGGTGGAATCGTGCAGCGGATCGTGACCGGTAACCGCATCGAGCAGCATGGCTGCGTCCTCGATGGAGCGGCCGAACGGGCCGATCTGGTCGAGAGAAGATGCGAATGCGATCAGACCGTAACGGGAAACCGCACCGTAGGTCGGCTTCATGCCGACAACGCCGCAGAAGGACGCCGGCTGACGGATAGAGCCGCCGGTATCCGAGCCGAGCGCCAGCGGAGCCTCGCCTGCTGCAACAACAGCAGCGGAGCCGCCGGACGAGCCGCCCGGTACGCGGTCGAGACCATGCGGGTTGTGGGTCGGGTGCATAGCCGAATTCTCGCAGGAGGAGCCCATTGCGAACTCGTCCATGTTGGCCTTGCCGGTGATGACCGCATCGGAAGCAATCAGCTTCTCCATAACGGTTGCATTGTACGGCGGCTTGAAATTGCCCAGCATCTTGGACGCGCAGGTGGTCAGCGTGCCCTTGGTGCAGATGTTGTCCTTAATGGCGATCGGAATACCGGCCAGCGCGGAAAGCGTATCGCCGCTTGCGCGCTTCTTGTCTACAGCCTCAGCCTGCGCGAGCGCTGCTTCCTCGGCTACGGTAACGTAGCCCTGAACCTTATCCTCTACCGCCTTGGTGCGGGCAAAAACGTCCTTTGCCAGCTCTACTGCGGAGATTTCCTTTTTGCCGAGCAGCTCGGACAGCTCGGACGCAGTTTTTTCGTAAAGTGCCATGATTCTGTCCCCTCCTTACTCGACAACACGCGGAACTGCTACGCCGCCGCACTGGAAGTCCGGTGCATTCGGCTCGATCAGCTCATCCGGCGTGAATTCCTGGATCACTTCGTCCTCGTGGAACGCATTCTTGCGCTCGGTGTTGATAACATCGGTGATGTCGCCCAGGTCAAGCTCAGCCAGCTTGTCCACCATTGCGACGATACCCTGCATGTCATCGGCCAGACGGTCGAAAATGCCGCCGGTCGAATCCAGACGTGCCAGGGACGCGATGTGCTCAATTTCTTTTCTGGAAATTGCCATGTCGTTTGCCTCCTAATTATTTATCTTAAATCTATGATACGAATTTTATGATCTATCGTAGGACGGGGTGCCCTACGGCATATCTTATTTAAGCGTTTCCGCTGCCTTCTTCAATCATCGTCTTAAACTCTTCCTCGGTCAAGACCGGGATTCCCAGTTCTGCCGCCTTCTGCAGCTTGCTGCCGGCATTCTCGCCTGCGACAACGTAGCTGGTCTTTTTCGAGACCGAACCGGCCGCTTTGCCGCCGAGGGACTCGATCAGATCGTTGATCTCCTTGCGGGTATAGAGCGTCAGGCTGCCGGTCGCCACGATGGTCTTTCCTGCGAGCAGGTCGCTCTTTGCGGTCTTTTCACCGATGAAGTTGACGCCGTGCGCGCGCAGCTTCTCGATGAGCGTATGCGACTGCGGCAGCTCCCGCCATGCGGCGATGCTCTCCGCCGTGGTCTGTCCGATGTCGCGGATCTCGGTCATCTCCTCGACCGGCGCGGCAAGCAGTGCATCAAGCGAGCCGAAGTGGTCGCTGAGAATGCGGCCCGCCTTCTGGCCGACATGCCGGATGCCGAACGCGAACAGCAGCCGCGACAGGTCGCGGGTCTTGCTCACTTCAATCGAGCGGACAAGATTGTTCGCCCAGACGTCCACCTTTTTGCCGAGCGGCAGCAGCTGCTCGACCGTCAGGTCATACAAATCAGCCGCCGACTTGACCAGTCCGGCGTCGATCAGCTTCTGCAGGTTGCCCTCGCCGCAGCCGTCGATGTCCATCGCATCGCGCGAGGCGAAATGCATCAGGTTTCGCAAAAGCTGCGCCGGACACGAGGCACTCGTGCAGCGAATCGCGGCTTCGTCCTCGTCATCGTACACCGGCGCGCCGCACACCGGACAGAACTTCGGGAACTCATACGGCACGGAATCCAGCGGGCGCCGGTCCTTTTCCACGCCGATGATCTCCGGAATGATTTCTCCGGCTTTTCGGACGGAAACAATGTCGCCCACGCGGGCATCGAGCTGACGGATAAAATCGCGGTTGTGCAGCGTTGCGCGGGACACCGAGGTGCCCGCAAGCCGTACCGGCTCGAGCACGGCATTCGGTGTCAGCACGCCGGTGCGTCCCACCGTGATGACGATATCCTTGAGAAGCGTCTGCTTGACCTCAGGCGGGTACTTGTACGCCGCCGCCCACCGAGGGAATTTCGCGGTCGAGCCGAGCGTTTCACGCTGCGCGAAGGAGTTGACCTTGACAACAGCACCGTCAATGTCGAAATCCAGCTCACCGCGGGTCTCGCCCATGTTCTCAATCTCGCGCTGCACGTCCTGCGGGTCGGTGTAGACCGGATAGCGCGGGCTTGTCGGGAAGCCAAGGCTCTTGAGGTAATCAAGCGCCTGCACATGACTTTCCATCGGCAGCTCGTCGCTGTTCTGGATGTTGAAGCAGAAGATGGACAGCTTTCTTTCCCGCGTAATTTTGCTGTCCTTCTGCCGCAGAGAACCCGCCGCCGCGTTGCGCGGATTGGCGAGGAGCGGCTTGTCGTGCAGCTCCAGTTCGGCGTTGAGCGCATCGAACACGGACTTTTTCATGTAGACCTCACCACGCACGATCAAATGCGGCGGCGCGTTCTCCAGCTTTTTCGGGATGTCCTTGATGGTTTTGAGGTTCTTGGTTACGTCCTCGCCCACCTGACCGTCACCGCGCGTCGCACCGCGGACGAACACGCCGTCCACATATTCGAGCGCGACCGAAAGGCCGTCGATCTTGTACTCGACAACGTACTCCGCCTGTCCGACGGCATTCTCCACACGGGAATAGAACTCGCCCAGCTCGTCAAACGAGAAAACATCCTGCAGACTTTCGAGCGGGTAGGCGTGCGTCACCTTGGCAAAGCGGCTGCTCGCCGTACCGCCGACCCGCTGGGTCGGAGAGTTCGCGTCTGCCATCTCCGGATGCTCGGCCTCGAGCGCGCGAAGCTGACGCTGCAGCATGTCGTACTCATAGTCGGTGATCTCGGGCGCGTCCTCGTTATAGTATTTTTCGTTGTGATACCGCAGCTGCTCCCGCAGAGCGGTAATCTGCTCACGCACGTCCATAATAAAACTCCTTTGGTGTGAGCAAATACTCACACAGATTAAGTATACCAAATAATCCGATATTTTTGAAGTATTATTTTTAGGAAATTGTCGCAAAACTACAGTTTTGCCGACAAGTGGAACGGACCGTAGGCCGTTCCAAAGTCGTCCGAAAGTTCCTATTCAGAAACTTTCTCCCTCCGGAAGTATAAAAAAGCGTGATGCATGCTCCTGTTTTTTATGGACTGCAAGCAGCCCTATTTAATGCGCGCTATCGCGCGATAAAAGCTTCTTTTCCAGTTATTATACCTATTTTTCGCTGTCATAGTCGCGGATTTCGCCGAGCAGATCAGAGCCGGAGCCGCTGATATAGGCGTACCGTTCGGGCACCGTGCCGACGATAACCGTGTCCGTGACCGGGTACGTCGAGACGATTTCCCTGTCTTCCCCGCCGAACGGCGTGAGAATGCGGAAGCCGGCGTGCACCTCGATGAGAATCCGGTGGCGCGTCTGGTTGATGCCCGCCGAGGTAAACGCGCTGACGAACCGCGCCTCCATCTGAGCAAGCCCCGCAAGACCGACCTTCACCCTCGGGCCCATTCCGGTAAACAAATTGGGCGCAAATACCGTGCCGAGCGGCACCTCGGTCTGCGTTTCCTCCAGATAATCCAGCCGGTCAAACAGACCGTTGACGATACGCGCCTTCACCTTTCCGACTGCGATAATATCCGTACGCAAGGCCGTGATGCGGTTGTCGCTGTCGCGCTCAAGCACCACAAGGTCGGCAAATTCGTCCGGATGGGAGAAAACCTCGTCCTCCATCAAGGTGTTGATCTCCTTGATGGCGCTGTCCTCGCAGACGTTGACGGCGTACTCCATGAAAATGCGCTGAAAGCGTATGGTCAGCAGACCAAGACAAACCGCTAATAGCAGTATCAGCATGGCAAGCGCCAGTCTCCTGCCATTTTTCCGTCTGCGCCGCATAATACCACCCCATTCAGCGTATGCGGCATACGTTTGCATAATCACCTTGTCGCACCCTGCGGTAAAGCGTTACAATATATTTCTCTATTAAAAAACTGTCCTAAACCGTCCTAAACTGTTTTACTATTATTATCTGCCAATATATATTCCCCTTTTAACAGATTAGGACACATTAGGACGGTTATTTTACATAACCGCTTAACCGTCACGTTAATTACTAACTACTAATTACCAATTCGCAATCACCAATTAACAAAAAAGAAGCACCCGATAAATCAGGTGCTTCTTTGCGCTTAACAGCTGAATGAGGAATTAGTCCTCGTAATCCTCGCCGTCCTCGAGCAGAGCACGGATGGACAGAGATACCTTCTTCTTCTCATCGTTGATGTCGATGATCTTAGCCTCGACAACCTGGCCAACCTCCAGCTCGTCCTCCGGCTTTGCGATGCGGTGATCAGCGATCTGAGAAATGTGGATCAGGCCGTCAACGCCCGGTACGATCTCAGCGAATGCGCCGAACGGCATGAACTTGAGGATCTTAACCTCAGCAACAGAGCCGATGTCGTACTTGGACTTGAATACGTTCCACGGATTATCCTCCTCGCGCTTGTAGCCGAGGGAGATCTTCTTGTTTTCCTTATCCAGACCGATAACGAATACCTTTACCTTGTCGCCAACAGAAACGACCTCGGACGGGTGCTTGATGCGGCCCCAGGACAGCTCGGAGATGTGAACCATGCCGTCCACGCCGCCGATGTCTACGAATGCGCCGTAGGAAGTCAGGGACTTAACGGTGCCATCGTACTCGTTGCCGATCTCGATGGTGTTCCAGATCTGCTCAGCAGCAGCCTTGCGAGCCTCCTGCTGGATCTGACGGATAGAACCAACAACGCGCTTGCGCTGACGGTTGATCTCGGTGATATAGAAGGACTGCTTGGTCTTAACCAGCTGGCTCATCGGCTGATCCTTCGGTACGCCGGTCTGGGATGCCGGGATGAATACGCGTACGCCGAATGCAGTTGCTACAACGCCGCCGCGGTTCTCCTCAACGATGGTGCCCTCAACCGGGGTGTGCTCCTCGTAAGCCTTCTCAACGGTCTCCCAGCCCTTCAGCTGATCAACGCGCTTCTTGGACAGAGTGATGGTGCCCTCGCCGTCGTTTACGCGAACAACAACAGCCTCGATCTCGTCGCCAACGTGGATGTTGGCAGCTACGTCGTAGTTCGGGTCGTCAGACAGCTCACCCAGCGGGATATACGCAGTGTGCTTAACGCCCAGATCTACCTGTACGTCGTTATTGGAAATACCTACAACGGTGCCGGTTACCTTTTCTCCATTATTTAAAGTCTTGAAGGACTCCTCCAGCATTGCTGCAAAGTCCTCACCAGTTTCAATCTTGGTTTCTTCGCTCATCATGTTACTGACCTCCTTAATTATCCATGCCGGTGTGGATGCTCCCGCCGTGATCCCGATGTGCTGGTGCTGCCCGAGCTCCTGCGTAGTAAGCTCTGCCGCGTCTTCGATGTAGCGCACATCCGAGCACAGCGACCGGCTGATCTCATACAGCCGTTTGGTGTTGGAGCTTTTCTTATCTCCGATCACGATCATTTGATCCGATACACCGGCAAGCAGACGAGCCTCCGACTGGCGCTCATCCGTCGCTTTACATATTGTATCAAAAATTTTGAGGTTTGTACACCTTTTTTTTATAAGTCCTACGGAAATATTCCAAATTGACCGGTTGACGGTGGTCTGTGCGACCAGAGAAATGGGTTTATCTTCCATTTCAGGCCGTTCCGAGAAGGCTCTCGCCTGCTCCTCACCCTCAAGCACGATCGACTCGCCGCACCAGCCCTGAATGCCCACAACCTCCGGATGTCCGGCGCTTCCGAGAATGACAATCAGTCGTCCGTCCGCGCTCTCTTTGTCCACTATTTTGTGTATTTTCCGCACAAAAGGGCAGGTTGCATCAAAGATTTCGCACTTTTTTGATTGAAGCAGCGTGTAAACATTCCGCGGTACACCGTGCGCCCGAATGAGCACGCCGGCACCGTCCGGAATGTCCTCCAGCGCATGCGCGGTGTGCACACCGAGCTTCTCCAGCCGTTCGATTTCGTGCATGTTGTGAATGATTTCACCATAGGCATAAATTTTTCCGTTTTTTTTCGCCTGCTGCTCGGCGAGGTCCACGGCACGGCGCACGCCGAAGCAGAATCCGGCGGTTTTGGCTACCGTTACGCTCATACCTGCTCCTTCAGCGCGTAGATGCGGCGCAGGATATCATCCGCGATCAGGCCGTAGTCCTTCTGCTTCGGATCCGGCGTGAACGGCTTGCCGATCACGACTGTGGCTCTGCAGCGGAAACGCTTGCCCTCGGTGATATACATCGGCAGGATCGGCGCCCGGGTCTTGACCGCCAGCATGGCCGCACCTTTCTTGGTTTCGCCCTCGGCAGCATGGCGCGTGCCCTGCGGGAAAATGATCAGCTTCTGACCGGCACGGACACAGCCGAGTGCGGTCTTGATGGCAGTGATATCCGCGCCCTCACGGTCGATCGGAAAAGCGCCGAGCGCCGCGATCAGCCACGCGAATATCCTCTTCCGGAACAGCTCCTTTTTCGCCATTAGGCGCAGCGGCGTCTTGCCGCCGAGTGCGACCGCCGCAAACGGCGGGTCGGACAGCTGCACATGGTTCGGACAGACAACGCAGCCGCCCTCCGGGATGTTTTCGCGTCCGATCACGCGGTAGCCAAAGAAAATATGGAATGCCAGCGCTACAAGCGGCACAACCAGAGCCTGGAACCAGCGGTGGTATTTGAATTTCATGCCTTTTCCTCCGTTTTTTCACGAATAATACGCAGAACGGCTGCTATGCTCTCCTCGAGCGTCAGGCTGCTCGTATCCAGCAGAACCGCATCGTCCGCCTGTTTGAGCGGCGCAACGGCTCTCGTCATGTCCTGCCTGTCGCGCTCGTTGATATCGTGCAGGATGCCGTCCATCGTCACCTGCTGGCCCTTCTCAATCAGCTCTTTATAGCGGCGCTCCGCGCGGGACTGCGCAGACGCGGTCAGGAAAATCTTGACCGGCGCATCCGGCAGGATAACCGTGCCGATATCGCGGCCGTCCATCAGGATGCTGCTGTTTTTCGCCATGCTGCGCTGGGTCTCCAGCAGAAACTGCCGTACTTCCGGCACCGCGGACACCTTGGACGCGTAGTACGAAATCTCCGGTGTACGAATGGCTTCGGAGACATCCTCGCCGTTCAGGAGAACGCGCTGTGCGCCGTCCTGATAGGTCAGCTGAATGGTGATCTCCGGCAGGGTTGCGATAATGCCTGCCGTGTCCTCTCCGGCAATGCCCCTGCGGCACACTGCCAGACCGATGGAACGGTACATCGCACCCGTATCCACATATACATAGCCGAGTTTTGCCGCGGCAGCACGCGCCACGGTGGATTTTCCTGCCCCGGACGGGCCGTCGATGGCAACCGAAATGTACTTCATCATGATTCCTCCTCCGCAGCCGACAGACCCGCCAGACGGCCTGTGGACCACGCAATCTGCAGGTTGAAGCCACCCGTGTAGGCATCCACATCGAGCACCTCGCCTGCGAAATACAGGTGCGGCAGCTTTTTGGACTCCATGCTTTTCGGGCTGACCTCGCGGACGGATACGCCGCCCGTAGTGATAATCGCCTCAGCGATCGGACGCTTGCCGGAAATCTCGACCGGGAACGCCTTGAGTACGCGCAGCAGCGCGGCACGCTGTGCCTTGGTGATGGAATTGACCTTCTCGCGCGGGTCGATGCCGCTCTTTTCGATCACCACCGGGATTATCTTCTTAGGCAGCAGCTCACCGAGCGCGTTGATAAAATCGCTGTTCTTGTGCTTGTCAAAGTCCGCGAGCAGACGCTTGTCGAGCGTCTTTTCGTCCAGCGCAGGCTTGAGATCAATCTCCACACGGTACTTTTTGCTGCCGAAATGGCGCATATGCGCACTCGCGGACAGCACCAGCGGACCGGACAGACCGAAGTGCGTGAACAGCATTTCGCCGAAGTCCGAGTAGAGTTTTTTGTCATTTTCATATACGGTCAGCTGCACGTTGCGCAGGCTGAGCCCCATCAGCTGCTGACAGGTGTCGCCGTCCTCGACGAGCGGCACGAGCGACGGATTTGCGGGCACGACCGTGTGCCCTGCCTGCCTGGCAAAGCGGTAGCCGTCACCGGTCGAGCCGGTCTGCGGATAGGATGCACCACCGGTCGCTACGATCACGCGGTCCGCCTTGTACGTCTTGTGACCGGCACGAACGCCTGTGAGCACACCGTCCTCGATGAGCAGCTCGTCTGCAGTCGTATGTACGATGGTCACACCCGCCTTTTTCACCCACAGGAACAGCGCATCGATGATGTCGGCTGCCTTGTCCGACTGTGGGAACACGCGGTTGCCGCGCTCTGTTTTGAGCGCCACGCCGCGGCTCTCGAAAAAGTCCATCACGTCCGCCGGACCGAAGCCGCCGAGCGCGGAATACAGAAAGCGCGGATTGACCGGCACGTTGCGCAGAACCTCCTGCACATCGCAGTTATTGCACACGTTGCAGCGGCCCTTGCCCGTGATAAACAGCTTGCGGCCAACTTTTTCGTTGGTTTCCAGCAGCGTCACCTGCGCGCCCTGCTCTGCGGCAGTACCTGCCGCCATCAGACCGGCTGCGCCGCCGCCGATTACGATAATGTTCAATTTATATCGTCCTCCGGTTTTTCATATACGTCGTATTCTTCCCAGATGCGCTCCAGCTTATTAAATGTATGCTCAATCTCATCGCGGCGGCTCATGCCGACAGCCACGATCAGTGCGTTGATGACCGACAAGGGCGCCACGAGCGAATCGACAAAGCTCGCCATATCGCTGCGTGCGAGCAGCACATGATCAGCCACACGCGCCAGCGGCGACAGCTGCGAGTCGGTCAGTGCGATAACGCGGGCACCGCGGTCGCGGGCGTACTTCATCGCACTCAGCGTGCGCTTGGAGTAGCGCGGGAAGCTGATGCCGAACAGCACGTCACCCGGTCCGACACGGAGCACCTGCTCAAAAATCTCGCTGACGCTGTTCGTATGTACAAGCGTCACATTTTCAAACAAAAGGTTGAAGTAAAAACCCAGAAAGCTGGCTAACGCGCTCGAGGAGCGCACACCGAGGATGTAGATTCGCTTAGCGCCCATGAGCGCGTCCACCGCGCCCTGAAAGGCGTCGCGGTCGATCTCGTCGAGCGTTACGCGGATCATATCCGTATCCGCGTGCAGCACGGTCTGCAGTACATCGCGGCCGCCCATGCGGTCGCCCGCAACCTCCATGCGCTGCACCGAGGTCAGCTTGTTGCGGATCATCTCCTGCAGAGCGCGCTGCAGGTGCGGATAGCCGTCATAGCCAAGCTCGGTCGCAAAGCGCACGACCGTACTTTCACTCACACCGACAGTCACACCCAGACGGCTCGCGGTCATGAACGCGGCCTTGTCGTAGTGCTCTAAGATAAAACGCGCGATCTGCTTCTGACCCTTGGAAAAGCCGGGCAGCTCGCTTTGAATTTTTGTGATCAGGTCATTCATTATATTCTCTCCTGCATTGCATTCTCTGCATACATTCCTGCATTTGCACGATACTATTTTAAGTGAACCTGCAAAAAAATGCAAGAGCATATGGGTGCAAATTGCAAAAAGGCAGGGATTCCCTGAAAAAATCAGAGGTTCTCCTGCACGTCGGCAGCGATGTCCTGCAAATAGCCGATCTCCTCGTCAGTCAGCTCGCGCCATGCACCGCTCTTGAGATGCGGGTCGAGCGGCATCGTGCCCATTGCCACGCGCTTGAGGCGGCGGACCTCCAGACCGCACTTCTCGCACATTTTGCGAATCTGGCGGTTGCGGCCCTCGTGGATGGTCAGGCGCAGCTTGGCACTCAGCTCATCGCGGTCGATCGTAACGACCGTTGCCGGACGGATGCTGTAGCCGTCAATCTCCATCGGCTCTGCGAGCTTCGGGATGTTTTCCAGATTGCCGCGCACGCGCACCTCGTAATGCTTCTCCACCTCGTGGCGCGGATGGGTCAGCGCGTTGAGCAGATCGCCGTCGTTGGTCAGCAGCAGCAGACCCTCGGAGTTGTAGTCCAGACGGCCGACCGGCACAACACGCGCACCGCAGCCGCGCACCAGATCGGCAACCGTCTTGCGGCCGTGCTCGTCCTTCATCGTCGTGACATAGCCGCGCGGCTTGTACAGCATTAAGTATACCTTCTCCTCGGCACCGCCGATGGGCTTGCCGTCCACGAAAATCTTGTCACGGCGCGGATCGGCCTTGTCGCCGACCGAAGCCTTTTTGCCGTTTACCGTTACGCGGCCATCATCGATCCAGCGCTCCGCCTCACGGCGGGAGCACAGGCCTGCCTGAGCCAGTAATTTCTGCAGTCTTTCTTCCATTTATGTTACCTCTTTCGTGTTGTTCTATTGTTTTAATGGAAAATGGAGAATTGAGAATGGAAAATGAATGTGTTGCCTTACAGGCGGAATTTAATTACGCCGCGCTGCGGCGATTCCGACGCGGCGCGGATGAAACTCGCGCAAGGATAGCGTCATTCTCCATTCTCCATTTTCAATTCTCAATTTCTAAACCGTTCCATAATGCGTTCAACGAAGGATTTTTCTTCCGCCGGAAGCAGCGATTCCCCGCCGTAAACCAGCGTATCGCGTCCCAAGACGCAATCCCCGAGCCGATACTCGACCGAACCCGCCTGCGCCGTCCTCACGACCGGTGCATAGCAGATTTTTTCGCCGTAGCGCACGCGCTGCAGTTTCTCCTTTTCACCCGGCAGCAGATATGCCGTCACAGTATTCTTCGCTGCGAGCGGCACGGACGCGGTATCGCCGCCGAACACGCGCACGTTTGCGATCGTGTCTCCTGCCTTATGCAGCGTGACCTCGCTGTACTGCGCAAAACCGGCGTCAAGCATCTCCATGTGGTCGTTCCAGTCGTTCGGGTCATCAAGCGTCACCGCGATGATGGTGCGCCCGTTTCGCTCGGCCGCCGAGACCAGACACCGCCCTGCCGCCCGCGTATAGCCGGTTTTCACGCCGATCGCGCCGTCATACATGCTCAGCAGACGGTTGTGATTGCTCAGCGCGTGCCCGCTGACCGTGCAGCTTTTTGTCGAGACGATCTGCCGGAACACCGGGTCCTTGAGCGCCGCCGCGGTGATTTTCGCCAGCTCATGTGCGGTGGTGTAGTGCGTGTCGGACGGCAGGCCGTTCGGATTGTCGAAATGCGTGTCCGTCAGACCGAGTTCCGCCGCTTTGGCATTCATTTTGCCCACGAAGGCTGTCATGCCGCCGCACTCTCCCGCGATGGCGACCGCCGCGTCGTTGCCGGATGCGAGCATGAGTCCGTACAGCGTATCCTGCAGCGAGAGTGTCTCACCTGTTTTCAGATACATGGACGAGCCTTCCACGGCGGCGTACTCCGGCTTTACGGTATACACGCGGTCAAGGTCGCCCTCGCCGAGCGCGACGAGCGCGGTCATGATCTTGGTAGTGGACGCCATCGGCAGACGGCTGTCCGCGTTCTGCTCGAACAGCGTTTCGCCCGTGTCCGCATCGATCACGACGGCCGCCCGTGCGCTCACCGCGCCTGCCCTCGGCAGCACGAGCAAAAGCGCGAGCACGCAAAACAGCTTTTTCACATTGCACCACTCCCCGCATAACAAAACCTACTCAGCATTCACGCGAGTAGGTTTTGCGGGAAAACGCAGTTTTATTCGTCGCCGGACAGGGGTTCTGCAGCGGTCGCTGCGTCCTCGGTCTTGCCCTTGAAGCCGCTGACGAAATTGGACACCTTGTTGATCGCACCCGGGATCATCTCGACCAGACGATCCACCGTGTCAGACGCCTGTGCGTTGATGCCGAGGATGTTGGCGCTGCCGTCCCTGCCGATGACAAGGAAGCACACCGGCGAAACCGTCACACCGGCGCCGCTGCCGCCGCCGAACGCGAGCGGAGACCCGCTTGCCGCGTGCTTGGATGCGAACTCGCTGCCGCCTGCGCCGAAGCCGAACGACACCTTGGAGACCGGGATAACGGTCGTGCCGTCCGCCGCTACGATCGGGTTGCCGATAATGGTATTAACATCCACCATTTCCTTGATTTTGGACATGGTTTCGGTCATCAAATCGCTGATAGGATGATGTTCACTCATAATTTTCGCCTTCCTTTATACGTTTTAACTGATCATTTGAAATATTTCTTGTACAGCTGATACATCGGCTTGCCATGCCGCAGCAGCACTCTGATGAGCGATATCGGCCGTATCGAGCAGTTTACAGTAAACGCCCACTCGGTATGGTCAGCATTGAAGTCCGCGTCCGCGCTGACATGGTAATCCTGCATATCGAAAGTATTCTCCAGGAACGGAACAATGATTCCGCAGAGCGCCGCAGTCTGCCCGAGCAGAATGCCGGTCTGCGCCGCATCGTCCGTGCCGATAACTACGCGCGCCCGCAGTCTGCTGATGCGCAGGCGGTCGGTCAGGTCGCTGAGGAAATCGCGCACCGTGCCTGCGATCTCACCGACATCCAGTCCGTCCTTCGGCAGCGAAAGACCGAGTTTTCCGCTCGTTTTCTTTTCGTTTTCCTCAGATTTCTTCTTCTCAGCTTCCGTTTCCTCTTTTTTCTTTTTCAGGTGGCGCGGTCTCGGGTACAGCGGAATGCGAACCGGCCCATACCGTGCCTCCACGCTCACCTCGCCGGTCACGCCGACGGCTTCAATGCCTGCCCGAATGTTCAGCAGCACCAGCACAATCACCAATGCCAGCAGTACAATTCCAAGCAGAATGCCTAAAATCCAGAGTAAAACCGTTCCCATAGGCGGTCACTCCGTTTCCGGCGGCACAGGCTCGCCGTTCAAGAAGCGCAGCTGCTCGCCGGGCGGCGTCTCGTGCAGCGTGCCGTCCATGTTCAGCTCCATCTGCTCGTTTTCTTCAAGCGCGGGCAGCGCCGGAAGGTCCTCGATGCTTGCCAGTGAAAAGCTGCGCAGGAACTGGTCGGTTGTGCGGAACAGCATGGGCTTTCCGGGCACGTCCAGCCGCCCGGCCTCCTCGATGAGCCCCTTTTCCGCCAGACTGCTCACCGTATTCGATGAATCGACACCTCTCAGCTGGTCGATGAACGCGCGCGTTACCGGCTGGCGGTATGCGATGATGGTCAGCACCTCCAGCGCCGCAGGCGACAGCGCAGGCGGTCTGCGCGATTCGGTCACGCGGCGCACATACGGCCCGTACATCGGCCGGGATGCCAGCTGCAGCTTGTCCTCGATACGCAGCAGCATGATGCCGCGGTTCTCGAAGTCGTAGCGGTTCTCAAGTGCAGCCGCCGCGTCCAGCAGCTCCGCCGGAGCGGCCTCAAGCGCCGCAGACAGCCGTTCAAGGGTAACCGCATCGCCTGCCGCGAACAGCACGGCCTCCAGTCCGGCCTCGAGCGCCGTCATGCTGCCGTTATTTTGTGTTGTCATTTGTCAGCATCAGCTCCATCTCCTCGCCGTCCCCTTCCAAACGGATGCGGCGGGTCTTGGATAATTCCAGCACTGCCAGAAAGGTAGCCACGATCTCCGAGCGGTTTCTCGCATCGTCGAACAGCCGCATAAACGGCACGCGCATCCGGTACAGAAAGCGTTTGAGGATTGCGGTGACGCGTCCCTCTACCGGTACAGGCTCACGCCCGACAATGCCCTGAAACGAGGTCACCGGCGGCGGCAGTCTCCGCTTGGTGCGGCGCAGCATTTTGTTTGCCGCGCGGATGAGATCGTTTACCGTGTGGTGATACTCCACCGGCGCATCATCCTGCCGTTCGGGCGGTTTGACGTAGATATCACGACCGTTTTCGTTCTTTTCCGCAAAAAACGCGGTCGCGCTCTTGAGTCTCTGGTACTCGAGCAGCATTTCGACCAGACCCGCTCTCGGGTCCTCCTCGGCCTCGTCCTCCTCGTGCTTCGGCAGCAGCATCCTGGACTTGATGTACACCAGCTGCGCCGCCATTGCGATAAAGTCACCGGCAACGTCCAAATCCATGTGCTCGGCCTCGTGCAGAACCGCCATGTACTGCTCAAGGATTTCCGCGATGGGTATATCGTAAATGCTCACCTTGTTTTTGGAAATCAGGTGCAGCAGCAGGTCGAGCGGCCCGTCAAAGTTGTCTAAATGAAAATCCATAGCTTACAGAAACAGGCTGACGAAGTTTACCGCCAGCATGAGAACGCCGTTGCCGACCCAGTCCATAATGCCGTCCAGCCAGCCGAACCAGAGCGCCGCGATAAACACGAAAAAGATGATATTCTGGTACTTCTGCAGCTTGAGCGACCACGAAAACGGCATAAATGCGTCAACGACGCGCGAGCCGTCCAGCGGGTGCACCGGAACAAGATTGAACACACCCAGACCGACCGACATGCTCGCAACGATGAGCAGGAACTGCGACAGCGACCACAGGAACGTATTCGCCATGTTCATGCGCACCACAAAATACAGGCAGTACGCGATAAAGGCGGTGATAAAGTTGGATACCGGACCGGCAAGCGCAGTCAGCGCCATGCCCCAGCGTCTGTTCCTGAAATTAGCGATATTGACCGGCACCGGACGCGCCCAGCCGAAGCCGAACAGCAGCAGGCACAGGAAACCGATCGGGTCGATATGCGCCATCGGCGACAGCGTTACGCGGCCGGAATCACGCGCGGTACGGTCACCGAGCAGATAGGCAGCACCGCCGTGCGCGGTCTCGTGGACGGACAGGCACAGCACGATCGCGGGCAGCGAAAGCGCCAGTGTGATAAATGCGGAGCGGATATCGCCGCTCATCAAAGCTCTCCAAAGCAAGCTGTTTCCTCCATTATTGCAGTGATTCTGATTCTATATTACCCTATAATGGATTATTATAACACGGATAGAGGTTGTTGTCACCCGAATATTTGTTCTGTACAACATTCGGCGGGATTTTGTCGTTTCATTGCAGGGCGGGGCGCTCCGAAGTGCCCTGCCCTGCATGATAACTTACCGAATGGATAATATCTTTGCTACATAATTCTCCACTCAGTAAGTTTTAGCAGCACATTAACGGATTATCTGCTATAATTAACTTGTACATTTATGCACTTGGAGGCTTCGACATGAAACGACAGGACGGGAAACCGCGTTTATTTTCGTTTACGCTGCGGGATTTTCTTATTTTCGCGGCGATATTTATCTGTGCACTGGTACTCTGCACCTTGCTGCGCCGCTCTGACATCAGCGACGGCTTCGCCTCTCCGGTATTTGTTCTCGCGGTGCTGCTCATCTCGCGCTTCACAAACGGATACCTGTTCGGCACGCTTGCCGCATTCCTGAGCGTTATCGGCATCAACTACATCTTCACCTTCCCCTACTGGGAATTTAACTTCACGATGACCGGCTATCCGCTGACGTTTTTCGTCATGCTGTGCGTATCGCTCATCACCTGCACGATGACCACCAAGATCAAGCAGCAGGAGCAGTTTCGCATGGAGAGTGAGCGCGAGAAAATGCGTGCCAACCTGCTCCGCTCGGTCTCGCACGACATCCGCACGCCGCTGACCTCCATCATCGGTTCAACCTCGGCCATTCTGGAAACGCCCGACCTGTCTCTCGAACAGCAGCATCAGCTGCTCGAGGATGTGCGCGATGACGCGCAGTGGCTGGTCCGCGTGGTGGAAAACCTGCTGTCCATCACCCGCATGGGCGAGGACACCCGGATCACCAAGCAGTCCGAGGCCGCCGAGGAGGTGCTCGGCGAGGTCGCCCGCAAATTCCGCAAGCACTATCCCGACGTCAAGATATCGGTGGCTGTGCCGGATGAGCTGCTCATCGTGCCGATGGATGCGATCCTCATTGAGCAGGTCATGACCAATCTGCTTGAAAACGCCGTTCGACACGGCAAAAACACCACCCATATTGCGCTCTCTGTGCATCAGGATGGCGAAAACGCCGTCTTTGCCGTGCAGGACAACGGCGGCGGCATCCCGCCCAAGCTGCTGCCTGTGCTGTTCAGCGGAACGCTGCGCCACAGCGACACGCCCACCGGAGACGGCAAGCGCAATATGGGGCTGGGACTTTCTGTATGCAACGCCATTGTCCGCGCACACGGCGGCACGATGCACGCACAAAATAAGGACGGCGGTGCGGAATTTATCTTCTGCCTGCCGATGATAGAAAAGGAGCCGGAACTGCAATGAACATTCGAGAAAAAATACTCATCGTGGAGGACGAAAAGAGCATTGCGCACTTTATCTCCACTATTTTGAACTCCAACGACTACGAAACGCTGCTGGCCCGCTCGGGCAGCGAGGCGAAGACCATGATCTCCTCGCACTGTCCGGATCTGGTCATCCTCGATCTCGGTCTGCCGGATATGGACGGCATTGACGTCCTGCGCGAGCTGCGCTCGTGGTCGAGCCTGCCGGTGGTGGTGGTTTCCGCCCGCTCGCACGAGCACGACAAGGTGCAGGCGCTCGATCTCGGCGCGGACGACTACCTGACCAAGCCGTTCGGCACCGCCGAGCTGCTCGCACGCGTGCGCACCGCCATCCGCCACACGAGAACCACCTCGGCGAACAGCGAAATCGCCCGCGAGGGCACCTACACGGTCGGTGAAATGACCATCGACTATAACAAGCATCAGGTGCTCGTCCGCGGCGAGAATGTCCATCTCACGCTCAGCGAGTTCCGTATCGTTGCGCTGCTCGGCAAGTTTGCCGGCAAGGTGCTTACCTACGATTACATCATCAAGGAGCTTTGGGGACCGCGAGCCGGCGGTGACAACCAGATCCTGCGCGTCAATATGGCAAATATCCGCCGCAAGATCGAAAAAAATCCTGCCGAACCGGAGTACCTGTTTACCGAGGTCGGCGTGGGATATCGTATGGCAGAGAATACGGATAATTGAGAATGGAGAATGTCGCTATCCTTGCGCGAGTTCCGTCCGCGCTGCGACGTGGTACCGCGCTACGCGCGATGATTAAATAACGGCGCTATGCGCCGAACCATAATTCTCAATCCTACATTATCAATTCTCCATTCCTAAACAAGAAATCCCGAACCGTTTGGTTCGGGATTTCTTTGTTTAGGTAAACTCCGTCGGTGAATAGCTGCCGTCCGCGATCTGCTGCGCGACTTCGTCGCTCAGTGCGTTATACACAACGCCCGGCTCCAGCGTGATGCCGTGAATTGCGGCAAGCTGAGAAACCGTTACAAATGCGTAGGTCTTATCCGTGCGGCTCTGCAGCTCGTCGATCGCTGCCAGTGCACCCCGAACCGAAGTCTCATACAGATCGTGCATCAGGACAACATCGCCGTCCTGCGCCTGCTCCACGATGACCTTCTTCACATGATCGGCATCGCGGTACTTCCAGTCCTCGGTGTCCACGCTCCAGTTGATGATCGGATAGCCAAGCTCTGCGGCTACCGCCTTGACATCCGAGTTGACGCCGCCGCCTACCGGACGCAGCACCTGCGGTGCCTGCCCCGCAATATCCTTGATCGCATTGGTCGCATCGTCAATCTGGCTGCGGATGTCATCCGTGCCGAGGCCGGTCAGGTGGCACATCGGATGATTCATGGTGTGGTTGCCCAGCTCATGGCCTTCGTTTACCATGCGCGGCAGCACATCCGATACCTCGGAGACACGCTCGCCGACCATCAAAAACGTAGCAACTGCGCCGCGCTGCTTGAGGCCGTCCAGCAGATAGTTGGTCAGGCCGTTCGGATAGCCGTCCTTTTTGCCGGTCGGACCGTCGTCAAACGTCAGCGCGATATAGACATCGGCCTCCGGTATATCGCCGTCCACGGCATCGCCCAGCTTATCCTTCATGTTCTTGAGATATGCCTTCTGGCTGTCAAAGCCGTCAAGCGTTACGCCGGTGAACGAGAATACGCCGTCACCGAGATCGGTATACGTTTTGCCAAGGATTGCCGCAAGCACCTGCGGAGAAACGTAAAAGCGGTTCTTATCCTGATCCGTGTAGGTGGAGAAGCCATTGCCGGAGGCGCGCTTGCCGTCCACCTTGGTCTTGCCATCGTCCGCATCCACGGTCGCGGTGGATTCGCCGCAGGTGACATTCCATGCACCCTTGCCATCGTCCTCCGCCTTGCCGCCGAGCGCGGTCATCGCGGCCTTAAGCGGGATATACGCCGTGCCGTCCTGATCGAGCACGCCTGCACCCAGCTTTTTGCCTTCTTCCACCATGTGCTTGGTGCTGCCTTCATAGAGCAGCTGATCCGAGCCGGTTCGCATAACGATGCTGCCGCTCATCACCTGTCCCTCGGCCGGGCCGAGCACCTTGAGCGCATCATCCGTAATTTCACCGATCTTCTTATCGGTCAGCGCCTTTTTCGCCTGACTGATGATGATCAGATCGCCGTTTTCGGCGGCAACCTCGCCGGTCTGCCACGAAAGTGCCTGACAGATATCCTTGACCGGCGCATAAACCACGCCGTTCTTCTCCACCGGTGCGGAGGCAAAGGTCTCGGTCGCGTCACCGACCTGCAGGTTTGTATCACTGAGCTTAATTGTCAGCACGGTCTTTTTGAGCGTGATCGTGCCGGATTTGGCATTCTCGTCCCAGCTCAGCTCCAATCCGAGGTTATCGCACAGTGAGCTGATGGACGCCATGCCGTTGCCCTGACTGTCACGGTAGGGCGCAGCGTCAACCTGTATCGCCTTGCCGTTCTTATATGCATTCGTGTTGCCCACCTGATACACCAGCACGTTGTTGCTACTGACCACATTTCCGACGATCGAACGGACCGCCCGCACACCGAAGAAAATGACCGCAATGATCAGAATGATCAGGGCAAACAGTACACCGTAGTGACTGTTGCGCCGTCTGCGTCTGCGCCCTCTTCTATGCGGGCTGCGCGGCGCCTGCCGCGCCGATTCATATGCCATTTTTGTCATCCTTCCTATCCTTTTTATAATATATGCTGCTAAGATATAAGTATACCACCTTTCGACACAAAGCGAGGTTACAGTTCTGTTACTTTTTACAGCTTCCGTCCGCGCTTTTTTGTCCTTTTCTGACGGCAGACTTACGGCAACACCGCACAATTAAAGCAGCAGTTCCTTGCGCGAGTTCCGTCCGCGCTGCCGCGGTTCCTTGCGCGAGTTCCGGTCGCGCTGCCGCGGCTCCTTGCGCAGGCTCCGGTCGCGCTGCCGCGGCGCTTTGCCTTACAAATCCTCGCCTGCACTCCAGTTGACAAGATGCGGCGACTTTTTCGGCTGCACCGATGCCGGGTCGGGCACCTTTACACCGAAGAAATCATACCACTGACCGCACTGCTCGCACTGCCAGGCCGTTGCTTCGGTTTCATCCATGATGAAAATCTCGTTTCCGCATTCACAATTCAGAATTGTCATTATACTTCCTGCTTTCCTGCTGTTATATTTCTGCTATCAGTATAGCACAAGCCGCGCATAAAGTCGAATGCCGGCGCAAAGAAAAAGGGAGTGTTTCCACTCCCTTGAGGCTGTCGAAAAACTATCGTTTTTCGAGCAGCCTCTCGCTCGAAACCACGCTTTCGAGCGAATACTGAAGAAAAACCGCGCCCTGACGGGCACATTTTTTTTTCCCTTGTATAAATTCCGAGATACACAAGGTGAATTGCCGCATAGCGGCAAGAGAGGGTGGTCTGGACCATGCTCTCGGAATTTATGAATTTACTCCGCAAATTCTATTTTATGCGTGCTGCCGCACGAAGCACAAGAGTCGAAATGCTGCTTTTTGACAGACTGAAGGGAGTGTTTCCACTCCCTTGCTGTTCGGTTACGGCAGCCTGAGCAGTCCCGCCTCGCGCAGACTGTTGAGCAGCTCGTTGAACCGTGCAACGATGTCGTCCGCACCGGTTGCGTCTGCTACCGATGCCGCCGGTTCCGGACTTGCACCGGCAGGTCCGGTCGGACCGGTTGGGCCGGTTGGGCCGGTCGGGCCGGTAGCGCCGACTGCGCCTGCTTCACCTGCAGGGCCGGTCGGGCCGATTGGGCCGACTGCACCCGCTTCACCTGCGGGGCCGGTCGGGCCGGTCGGGCCGGTTGGGCCAACTGCGCCTGCTTCACCTGCGGGGCCGGTCGGGCCGGTTGGGCCAACTGCACCCGCTTCACCTGCAGGGCCGGTCGGGCCGGTAGCACCAACTGCGCCTGCTTCTCCTGCGGGGCCGGTCGGGCCGGTTGGGCCAACTGCGCC
>NZ_QUDX01000016.1:0-14393 GCF_003477715.1 Butyricicoccus sp. AF35-5AC | reverse complement strand
GGGCCGGTCGGGCCGGTTGGGCCAACTGCGCCTGCTTCACCTGCAGGGCCGGTCGGGCCGGTCGCGCCGACTGCACCCGCTTCACCTGCGGGGCCGATCGGGCCGGTTGGGCCAACTGCGCCTGCTTCACCTGTGGGGCCGGTCGGGCCGGTTGGGCCGATGGGTCCCGGGAAGCCCGGCGGTCCCGGAGGCCCCGGAATGCCTCTCGGCCCCATTGGCCCCATCGGTCCCCTTTCTCCTCGCGGTCCGCGCGGACCCGGAGGACCGGGAGGTCCGGGAGGTCCGGGAGGTCCCATCGCATCCGGTCGGCCGTTGCCCATCACCGCATCGCACACGCGCTCCTGCCAGCGTTCGCTCGGGCGTTCCCAGTTGCCGCAGCAGTCCTGTCGATCGTTCATGTCGTTCTTCCCTTCCTTCCGATTTGCCGGAAATCTCCGGCAGTTCAATCTATGCCGAAGGCGGCTTTGCGGTGAGACCCTGCGCGGCAAAATACCGTCGGTTGTACGCCACCGCCGCCGACTGCGGACGCACAAGTGCTGCCCTTTCGTTCCAGGCACAGGCTTGCTTTGGGTCTCCCAATTTGTCCCAGCAGACACACAAGCCGAGTGCCGGCGCATAAGCACAGGCGTTCACATCAATAAAGCCGTGCGGTGCTGTGCTTGCGGCTCGAATGGCGGTTTCGTACCAGAACACCGCCTGTCTTGCGCGGTTATCCGCATATTCGAGGGCTGCAAGCGCACAGCACACGGCACTGCGCGGCACCTCCAGTGCAAACGAGCGGGTCAGTGCCCGCTTTGCCTGCTCGCGCTCTCCGAGGGCGGTCAGCGCCTGCGACAGACCAAGGCACGCATCTATTTTGTTCTCCGTCCAGCCGTCCGGCATCGCAAGGAAGGCTTCAAACGCTTCGACCGCCTGTGCGTACCGTTTATGCGCCAGCAGCTCGCGCGCGTAATAATAGCTGCCGCGTGCATCCAGCTTTTCCCCCTTAGCGAGCAGGTTTTCGTAGATTTTCAGGTTGCGGTCGGAGTACGCGCACGGCGGCTTGCGGTGTGTCACCGCCGCGTCTCCGTACCGGATATTCCCGCGCGGCACAATGCACTCGTGCACCGCACCCTGCCATCGGAAGTGTGCGGACGTTTTGAGCAGCCGCTCACGGTAACAGAAAAAAGTCGGTCTGCCCTGCTCATCAAAACCGGTGTGGTACGGCAGCATGACGACATCAGCCGTGCCGTCCAGCTCCGCTTTGAGCGCAAGCAATCTCTGACGGTCGGACGGCAGAAGCACATCGTCCGCATCCAGCCACAGCGTATAGTCCATGCGCGCCTGCGCAAACGAAAAATTGCGTGCGGCAGAGAAATCATCGCACCACGGGAACACCTGCACAGTGCCGTATTTTTGGGCAATTTCCCGCGTTTTGTCGGTCGAGCCGGTGTCCGTGATGCAAATTTCATCCGCAATGCCGCGCACGCTGTCCAGACACCGCGTGAGCACCTTCTCCTCATTGCGTACGATCATGCAAAGGCTGACGGTCGCCATGGCATCCCCTCCCATCCAGTCTATGCAAGGCGAATGAAGGTTGCTAATCTGCACGGATTTTGGTACAATAATAAAAAGAGTAAATCACGGAAACGGAGAGATTTTTCGATGGAGACCGAAGTAAAGCTGACCAAACTTGCAGGCTGCGCCGGCTGCGGCGCAAAAGTCGGCGCCGGAACGCTCGTACACCTGCTTGAAGGCTTTCGCACGCATACCGACCCGCGTTTGATCGTCGGCTATGACAAGAGCGATGACGCAAGCGTGTATGTGCTTGACGAGAACACCGCGCTCGTGCAGACGACCGACTTCTTCCCGCCCATCGTGGATGATCCGTTCCTGTACGGACAGATTGCGGCTGCCAACGCGCTCAGCGACGTGTACGCCATGGGTGGTGAGCCCAAGCTCGCGCTCAACATCATGTGTCTGGCGCAGAGCATGGACAATCATGCAGTGCAGGAAATCCTGCGCGGCGGCTACGACAAGGCCTACGAGGCCGGCGCGATCATCACGGGCGGCCACACCATTCAGGGTGCCGAGCCGATTTACGGACTGGCGGTTTCTGGCTTCGTGCATCCGAAAAAGGTGCTCACCAACAGCGGTGCAAAGCCGGGTGATGTGCTGATTCTGACCAAGCCGCTCGGCGTTGGCGTGCTGACCACAGCAGCAAAAGCGGATCTGGTTGAAAAGTCCGTGCTTGACCGCATCTACCGCCAGATGGCTGCGCTCAACAAGTCCGCGCGTGACGTGATGGTGAAATATCCGGTGCACAGCTGCACGGATGTCACCGGTTTTTCGCTGCTCGGCCACAGCTTTGAGATGGCACAGGGCAGCGGCGTTTCCGTGCACCTTCGCTCGGACGACGTACCCTATCATGCAGAGGCATACCCGCTGGCAGAGATGGGACTGATTCCGGCAGGCGCGTACCGCAACCGGCAGTATGCGGAAGCCGGCGTATGTGTCAAGGGTGAAGTTTCGCGCACCCTGCAGGATTTGTTTTACGACCCGCAGACCAGCGGCGGTCTGCTGTTTGCCCTGCCGGAGCAGGACGCGCAAGGCTGTCTGGATGAACTGCAGCAGAGCGTGCCGGAGGCGAAAACCGTCGGGTATGTTACCGAGAAACAGGAGTTTTCGATCTATTTGGAGTAAATTGAAAATTGGGGATGGAGAATTGAGAATGGAAAATTAACGCGGTGGTTGACCGTTTTCTTTTAAAATTGAACCTAATCAAAAAACACCCCGAACCACAGGTTCGGGGTGTCAATCTGTCGAAAAAGTCGTATAGTCAGCAGTTTTCAGTATTTCGCGCGGCAGCGCGCATAAAATAGCATTTGCTCTGCAAATGCTCAAAAAGGGGGAGCATGTATCACCATTTTTGAACTTCTGGAGGGAGAAAGTTTCTGTATAGGAACTTTCGGACGACTTTGGAACGGCCCACGGTCCGTTCCTGCTTGTCGGCGAAACTGTAGTTTCGCGACAGCCTCACCCCGAACCACAGGTTCGGGGTGTTTTCTATTCGGAGCAGAAACTGAAATCTGACATTTCATTCTCCATCCTCCATTTTCAATTCTCCATTATTCTTTCCCGCCCTGCAGGATATAAATCCCATGCTCAATGGTTTCGAGCACGGCCTGCAGGTTTTCGCACGCACCCTTGGGACTGCCCGGCAGATTGATGATCAAGCTCGTGCCGCGAATGCCCGCTGCCGCGCGCGACAGACACGCCTTCGGCGTAATCTGCATGGATGCCGCCCGCATGGCCTCCGGGATACCCGGTGCGAGCTTTTCGCAGACCTTGATGGTCGCCTCCGGCGTTACATCGCGCGGTGCAAAGCCGGTGCCGCCGGTGGTGACGATGAGTGCGAGCTTCTCCTCGTCGGCGGCACGGATGAGCGCGGACTCGATACGCGGCTGCTCGTCCGGCAGCACCTCGACCGCACCGACCACGTAGCCTGCCCGCTCGAGCAGATTCTTGACGGCAGGGCCGCTCAAATCCTCCCGCTCACCGCAAAACGACCGGTCGCTTACTGTAATAACTTTAGCGGTCAGTGGGCGAACACTGTTCGCCCCTACGGAACACGACATATCACACACCTCCGAAGCCGCAGTGCGGGTAAGTGCAGACCTCACAGCCGAGACACAGACCGCCTTCTCCAAGCGTAACAAAATCGCGCCTGGTCAGCCGCACGCCCGCCGCGATGCGCGGCAGCACCAGATCAAAAATGGTGGCCTTGGCGTACATGACGCATCCGGGCAGACCCATCACCGGACGGCCGTCCGCGTAATAGCCCAACAGGAACATGGCACCCGGGAGCACCGGCGCGCCGTAGGTGACGATATCCGCGCCGCTCTGTTTGATCGCACCCGGCGTGGAATCGTCCGGGTCAACACTCATGCCGCCGGTGCACAGAATCATATCGACCGGCTTGTTTTTCATCTGCTCGATGGCCGCCGCAACGTTCTCCATGCCGTCCTCGACCAGAACGTGCTCGGTCATTCTGATGCCGAGTGCAGCCAGCTTTCGTTCTACAACCGGCGTAAAGCTGTCCGGAATACGGCCCTTTGCGACCTCGCTGCCGGTAGTGACAACGGCTGCTGTTTTCAGCGTAAACGGGCGGACTTCCAGAATCGGCGTGCCGCCCGCCGCCTGCTCGGCCTGCCGCAGCTTCTCCTCCTCGATCACGAGTGGGATGACGCGCGTGCCGCACAGTTTGTCGCCCGGATGGACGATGCCGTTGCCACGCCTCGTGGCAATCATGATTTCGTCAATGCTGTTCACCGCATTCAGTCGTTCGGTATCGACCAGAAAAACGCCGTCAATGTCTGAAGAAATCTCGATTTTTCCCTCTTTGGTATCGCTTTTGCGCATATTGGTGTTCTGACAGAGCGCACACAGCCGCTCTGCCGCATCATTCTCGTGCAGAAAACCCGGCTGCAGCTCCCAGACGTAAAGCTGCTCCTTGCCCATCGAAAGCAGCACCGGAATGTCCTCCGCGGTGACGATGTGGCCCTTGCGGAAGCGCGGCCCCTTGCTCACACCCGGGATGATCTGCGTCATGTCGTGGCACAGAACATGGCCGACCGCGTCCTCGGTTTTGATACATTTCATGGCTTTTCCTCCTCGATCTCGTCACCGGCGGTGATCGTGCCGCCCGTCAGCACAATGGCAAAAATGCCGTCGGTCGGCATGACGCATTTGCCCGTCAGACGGCGGATTTCACAGTCATTATGGCATTCCTTGCCGATCTGGGTCACCTGCAGACGCGTTTTTCCCACGCGGAGCACCGTACCGACCGGTAAATGCTTGAGGTCAATCCCTTCGGTGAGGATGTTCTCCGCAAAGTCGCCCGCATGGAGCGTCAGACCGGTTCGGCGCATTTCGTCCACGCTCTCCTGCGCCAAAAGGCTGATCTGGCGGTGCCAGCTGCCTGCGTGCGCGTCACCGACGATGCCGTGGTTTTCTTTCACTGTGATACGCTCCACCGGGTGCTTTTTTGTTCCTTTATGTTCACTAATACAAACTGCTGTTACTTTTGACATAGTGCCTCCCATTCGCTAATTGAAAATTGAGAATGGAAAATGATTGCCTTAATTATCGCGCTCTGCGCGATATCTCAATTCCCAATTTTCCATTATTTATCCTCCGATCTGACTCATACCTCTCCGGCTTTCACTCGGCTGCCCGGATTGCATATGGTGGCTGACCGGTTTCCCGAACATACCCTCGCGCAGTGCGCGTTCAAGGTTTTCACCGTGCAGACCGCGCAGCGGAATCTCCTGTGCCGAGTGCAGGCACGGTTTCAGTCTGCCGTCTGCGGTAACGCGAATACGGTCGCAGTCCGCGCAAAAACGGTGGCTCATCGGGCGAATCAGACCGATTTTCCCCTTCCAGCCGGGCATTCGGTACAATTCCGCAACGCCTTCATTCGGCAGACGCTGCAGTTCCGGCAGGGCGTGCAGCACCGCATCCGCAGAGAGAAACCGCTCACGCGGCCAGTCCGCGCACTCACCGATCGGCATGAGTTCAATAAAGCGCACCTCAAATTCTCCGTCCTGCGCCAGCTGCGCCAGTGCCGGAATCTCATCCTCGTTTACGCCGCCGAGCAGCACGGCATTCAGCTTTGTGCCGCGGAATCCGGCGTGCCGCGCCGCGTCCAGACCGGCCAGCGTATCCGCGAGCGAGCCGCCGCGCGTCAGCGACGCAAATTTATCCTTATTTAAGGTATCCAGACTGATATTCAGCCGGTCAACCCCTGCTTGTTTCAGCTCTGCGGCGTACTGTGGCAGGAGTGCGCCGTTAGTCGTCATGGTGAGCTCCCGCACACCATTGATGGCACGCAGACTGCGGCACAAGTCCACGATGCCGCGCCGCACAAGCGGCTCTCCGCCGGTCAGCCGCACCTTGCTGACACCGAGCGAAACTGCCGTCCGCACGATCTCGGTCAGCTCCTCGAACGACAGCATTTCGCTGTGCTCCCGCTTGCACACGCCCTCAGCGGGCATACAGTACCGGCACCGAAGGTTGCATCGGTCGGTCACCGACAGCCGCAGATAGCGGATGTTTCTTCCTTGATTATCCAGCATTTTGCTCACTCCGTCAGCGGCATGACGTCCTCTGGGCGGACGTACAGCGTCAGCTTTTCCGTGCCGGAAAGCGTCTCCCAGACCGCCTTATCCAGCTCCCACCGCAGCCTGCCTGCGCCTGTCGTCTGCAGCATGACCACGGTCGAAAACGGGTTCTCGACTACGCGCTCCACCGTACACGGAATGGCGTTCTCCGCGCCATCTGTGGTAAAGTAATGCGCACGAATCCCGACATAAGCGGTATCCTTCGGCACATGCAGCGCGGTTTTGAGCGTTACGTTCCAGTCCTTGCAGAACAGGGTCCCATCCTGTTTTACCTCGGCGGCAGAGACATTCTTGCAGCCGGAAATCAGTGCAGCACCCATGGTTGCCGGTGCGCGGAACAGTTCCTTGACCGTCTCCTTCGGGTCGGATTTTCCCTTATTCAGCACGCATACCGTATCGCACAGGCGGTAGACCTCATCGCGGTTGTGCGTGACGAACAGCGTACCGCACGAAAGATTTTTCAGGATGTCCGAAAGCTCCAGTTCCACCTGCCATTTCAGGTACGCATCCAGCGCGGAAAACGGCTCATCGAGCAGCACAAGCTCGGGCTGCCCGACCAGAATGCGCGCCAGCGCGCACCGCTGCTGCTGTCCGCCGGAAAGCTGACTCGGACGGTTGTTCTCCAGTCCTTCGAGTCGGAACGCGTGCAGGACCTCCCGCACCGCCTGTTCCCGCTCGTTTTTCGGACGGGCGTGCGCGCCTGCGCGGATGTTCTGCTCGACCGTCATGTGCGGAAACAGCGCGTACTGCTGAAACAGGCAGCCGACTTTTCGCTTTTGCGGCGGCAGGTCGATTTTCTTTTCGCTGTCGAACAGGACGCGCCCGTTCAACTCAATATGACCCTTATCCGGTCTCACGATGCCCGCGATGCACCCCAGCGTCATGCTCTTGCCGCAGCCGGAGGCGCCGAGCAGCGCCATCACTTCCCGCTCGGCAGTGAAGTTCACTTTCAGGTGAAAATCACCGAGCGTTTTCTCGATATTAACGATCAGCGCCATGCCTTACGCACTCCTCTCTCCCGCTTTTCGAGCAAATTGACCGCCAGCAGCACCACCGCCGAGATGGCAAGGTTCACCACGACCCACTTGAACGCCAGCGCGTCATCATTCGTGCGCCACAGCTGATAGACCGTCGTCGAAATCGTTGCCGTGCGTCCGGGCGTGTAGCCCGCCACCATGGATGTTGCGCCGTACTCGCCGAGTGCACGCGCGAACGCGAGCACCGTTCCCGCAAGGATACCCTGCCTGCAGCAGGGCATGCGCACCCGCCAGAAAATCCAGGTGTTCGAGCGGCCGAGCGTGCGGCCTGCGTCGGCAAGCGTTTCGTCAAAGCTCTCGAATGCGCCGCGCGCTGTGCGGTACATAAGCGGGAAAATGACAACGGCGGTTGCGAAAATCGCCGACCACCAGACCATGGTCAGCTTGAGATTAAAATGCGCGAGCGCCCATGCGCCGACGGCTCTTTTCGGTCCGAGCACGCGCAGCAGCAGATAGCCGACCACCGTAGGCGGCAGCACGAGCGGCAGCGTGAACAGCACATCCAGCACGCCTTTGAGCACACGCGGCAGACGCGCAACGTAATAGGCCGCCGCAATCCCCGCGAAGAAGATGATAACCGTGGAAATAAGTGCGATACGCAGCGAGTTATATAATGGATACCAGTCCATAATCGTCTCCTTTTGCAAATAAAGGCGAGAGATTGCTCCCTCGCCTTTCTATTGTATCAGATTATGCCAACGTGGTAAAGCCTACGCTCTCGAATACCTTGCCTGCTTCATCGGTGGTCAGATAGTCAAGGAACGCCTTCGCCTCGTCTGCGTGCGTGCTGTTCTTGAGCACGGCTGCCGGATAGATGACCTGACCGCACATATCAGCAGTTGCCTCGTCAACCGTGTCGAGACCTGCCGAGAATGCGTCGGTTGCGTAGATAATGCCGCAGTCCACCGCGCCTTCGCTTACCTGCGTGGTAACTTCCTTAACGTTCGAGCCGTAGGTCAGCACGCCGGAGGAAGCCAGCGCCTTCTCATCCAGCTTGTAGCAGCTGAAAATCTTCTGGGTATACTGACCGACCGGTACATCGCTGTTGCCGATGGCAAGCAGCACGTCACCGCTCTTCAGCTTCTCTGCAAGATCGTCAAAGCTCTTGATTCCCTTCGGGTTGCCCTCCGGCACAGCCAGTGTTACCTTGTTCTCGAGCAGGTCGATGCGGGTGCCGTCCAGCAGCTCGTCCAGACCGTCCGGGTTCTTGTCGGTGTCCTCGATGAGCGAGCCGTCGAGTGCGTTCATCTGCTTGGGCGCTGCGGAGATGAATACGTCGCAGTCCGCGCCCTCCTTGATCTGGGTGAGCAGGTCGCCGGAGGAGGCAAAGTTGAACGTCAGGGTGACGTTCGGGTCAACCGCCTTGTAGTCCTCTGCGATCCGGTTCAGGGTCTCGGTCATGGAGGCCGCCGCAAATACGGTCAGTTCTACCGGATCTGCAGAGCTCGTGCCCGCCGCGCTGCTGTCCGTGTTCTGCGTACCGCCGCCGCAGCCTGCCAGCATTGCCAGTGACAGAGCCGCTGCTGCAAATCTTGCAAAATGGTTGTTTTTCATTGCGTTTTCTCACTTATTTTATAACACTTTAATGAAATACGTTGGAAAAGTGAAGCAGCGCTTCGAGCACACCGCCGCCGACCGCAAGCGCCTTATCGGATGCGGTATCGCAGTTTTCACGCTTGCCGCGCGGATCAACGTCACCAGATTTCATACCCTCATGTACAGGTACGCCAGCCTGCAGCAGACCGCGCAGACAGCCGCTGATGGTGGTTTTCATGGGTTTTCCCGCAACGTACGCGATGGTGTCTCCCTCCTCAACCAGATCGCCAATTTCATGGCACGGCTCGAATAAACCGTCTGCCGGGGCACGCAGAACGCGCTCTGCCGCATGGCCGCCTATCACACCGGGAACGCCCGTATTCGGCAGCGGCGAACCCGTATACAGCACCCGTCCGAGTGTATGCCCGCGCATGGTCTCAACTGTCGCGTGACAGTCCACGCCGGCCGTAAAGCCCGGACCGACCGCAATGACGATCGGCGCATCCGTGATGTGCGTACCGAGGTTTTTCTTCGCCAGAATCGCGTCCACCAGGGCATCAGGGTGCAGTTCCTGCACACAGCCTGCCGCCGGATCGGCCAGCACAGCAATGATGCCCTGTTCGGTCAGTGCTGCCGCTTCGGCTGCGGTATCGGCTCGGCGTGCATGCACGCCCTCAACGACTGTTTCGCCCAATCGAATCGCTTCCGAAAAGCATACCGTGCGGCGGATCGACGTTGGCTGCGGCAGGTCTGTCAGCACCAGACGAATGCCTGCGCGGTACAGCCGCAAGGCAATCCCCGTGGCAATGTCTCCCGCACCGCGTATCACGACTAACATGGCGTTTTCCTCCGTTTATCTTCGTTGTATTTTGCAAACTATAACGATTGCTACCGATGATTATAGCGTATCGGTCGAGTGAAGTCAATATTTTTTCTGTGTGGCAGACATGATATAATACTATTATAAAAGCATGGCTGCAGGACGGGGTGACCTCCCGCCGCATATAACAACATGCAGATAATTTACAACGGCGGGATGAGGTCATCCCGCCCTACGGTAAACATGGCTGTATTAGGTGGATTTATGAAAATATGTGAACAATTACACATGATAAAAGGCATAACCGCCGTGATCGGCAGCGGCGGAAAAACAACTTTACTGCGTATACTGGCCGAAGAATTATCCGGAACGGTGATTTTGACGACTTCCACGCACATTTTGCCGTTTGCGGGCATTCCCCTGTTGGTGACGGATGACATCGAACAGGTCCGCCGCGCACTTGCGCTTCACCGCGTGATCTGCATGGGCACGCCTGCCGCTGAGGGCAAGCTGACCGCGCCGGCACTTCCCTTTTCCGTGCTCGCGGACGCCGCTGACTATGTGATTGTGGAGGCCGACGGCTCCAAGCGGCTGCCGCTCAAGGCACACGCCTCGCATGAGCCGGTCATACCTGAGAATACACGCAAAACCGTGTGCGTCGTGGGCGCATCCGGGTTTGGAAAGCCGGTCGAACAAACCGTACACCGACCGGAATTGTTCTGTGCACGCACCGGTGCACACATGAGCGGTATTGTCACGCCGGAGCTGGCCGCGCAAGGCATTATTGCAGAACACTCAGCGGATATCGTTGTGCTCAATCAGGTGGAAACGATATCTCCGGCAGCAGCGAAAAGTTTTGCAGATACACTTCAAAACGCCAATATAACGGCTATCTGCACCAGTTTAATGCAGGATAAACGCTGATTTGCATCTTTGCTCTTCACGCTCAACGCTAATAAGAAAGAACCGCACAATGTGCGGTTCTTTCTTATTCCATTCCCACAGGTTTATCGCTGTTAAACTTGGTTTTGATTGCAATATCCGTATAAAGCAGTTCTTTTTCCGGTGCTTTTTTGTTCTGCAGGTAATCAAACAGCAGGAACGGCGGCCGGTAGCCCTGCTCGAATGCCTTCTGATCGAGCACAAAACTCAAGCTATCTGACTGGAGCAGCTTCATATTCATCGGGTTGAGGTCGAATGCAACGACCTTGACCTTGCCCTTTCGGCCTTCTTCTTCTACAGCTGCGCACGCACCGGCCTGTCCGTTGGACGCAACGTAAATGCCGGTCAGGTCAGGATTTGCACGCAATGCGTGCTGCGTAATCTCGTGAGCATAGTCATCCCGGTCGAAACATGGCTGAAATGCTAACAGTTCAATTTCGTTTCCTGTTTCGCCATTAATGGTATCCATAAATCCGTTTAATCGGTTATTATGTGCGGTATTATTCAAGTGTCCCGCCAGCGGAAGCACCTTGCCGCCCTCGGGCAGCATCAACCGAAGCAAGCCTGCGGCGGTCTGTCCGGCGCGGTAGTTGTCCATACCAATGAACGCAAGACGCCTGCTGCCCGGTGCATCCGAGTTGAGTGTGATGACCGGAATGCCCTGTTCGTACAGTTCATCGATGCACTGGCGAATCTCCGGCGAGTTGTTCGGCGCGATAGCCAGTCCCTGCACGCCCTGTGAAACCAGCTCTTCAATGTGTTCGAGTACCATTTCGGTATCCAGACCACGGTTTTCGCGCATGATCAGTTCCACGCCCGAGGCGGCAAGCTCCTCTGCGGCACGCTGCACGCCTGCACGCACGATCTGTATCGTCGGCGTCTCGACGGATTGCAGGATCGCCCCCAGCTTGAACTCCCTGCGGGATTTGACCAGCGCCTGTCCGATCAGGTTGGGCTTATACCCTAATTCTGCTGCAATTTTATGGATTTTCGCTGCTACTTCTGGGTTTACGCGCCCTCGATTGTGCAGCGCACGGTCTACCGTACCGCGGGATACACCTGCCAGCTCCGCGATCTGCTGTGCGGTTACAGCCATGTTTTTTCCTCCTTATTCTATGATAGAAAGCACCGTAGCTTTCATTGTGCGGTGTTTCCTCACCACATTCTTTTTTCTTTATTTACAGTATAGCACAATGCACGCATCTTGCAACTATTTTTTGCGTGTATCCCTGTTTAAATTTACGCGTTTCCGCTTTTGTACGGCTTATTTACAAACAAATCGTCTATTTTTCGTGCAGTTTCACCAACATAATGCACACCTTTGCACGCATACTCACGAAAATAAATGTCTTTTCGCACAAAAAACCATCCGTGTTTTTGTTGCGTTCACCGAATCATTCAGAATATCATTCTTAAGACTTGAAACGCGCAGGATATCGTGATAACCTATAGACAACGAAATAAATCCCCTGAAAACGCAGTGAACATCACCCATGATTCAAGTGCATTTTCGACGGGGAATTATTTTTCAAAAAGTGCGTTCACGAGAACGCCACAGACTATATCTTACTTATAGGGGGTAACACAATGTCATTCTTCTCCTCACTCGCCTGGACAGGCATCTCCTTCCTGCTGTTCACGGTGCTTGTTGCGGTCATTTCCGCTTGGAAAACCCGCGATGAGCAGCTCGACACAGCTGAGGGCTACTTCCTCGCCGGTCGCGGATTGCCCGGTGTGGTAATCGCCGGTTCTCTGCTGCTGACCAACCTCTCCGCCGAGCAGCTCGTCGGTCTGAACGGTCAAAGCTGGAAAACCAATATGGGCCCGATCGCATGGGAGGTCGGCTCGATGTTTACGCTGCTGGTTCTGGCGTATTACTTCCTGCCAAAATACCTCAAAATGGGCGCCATGACTATTCCTTCTCTGATGGAAGCACGCTACGGCAAGGGCACCAAAACGATGTTCTCGCTCGTAATCGTCATCATGTACTCCATCCTCAACCTGCCGGTCATCCTGTACTCCGGTGCAGTCGTATTTGAGCAGATCTTCGACATTTCCGGCATCCTCGGCACCAGCAAGTTCATGGCTGTTGCCATCCTGTGCATCATTATCGGCATCATCGGCGGCTGCTACGCGATTTTCGGCGGCCTGAAAGCAGTTGCAGTATCTGATACCATCAACGGCGTCGGTCTGATTATCGGCGGTCTGATGATCCCCTTCCTCGGCTTCGCGGCACTGTCTGCAGCAACTGGCGGTCATGGCATTTTCGACGGCATCAAGTACATGGTAGAGGCAGATCCGGCCAAAATGAACGCAATCAACGCATGGAATGCACCGGAACCGGAAGTTCCGTGGCCGCTGATCATCACCGGTATGTTCTTCAACAACCTGTACTGGTGGTGCACCAACCAGTCCTTCGTACAGCGTTCCCTCGCAGCAAAGAGCTTGAAGGAAGGTCAGAAGGGCGCTATCTTCTGCGGCTTCCTCAAGTGCCTCGGCCCTCTGTACCTCGTTATTCCGGGCGTTATCGCATTCTACCTGCCGTCCATTCAGGACAAGCTGACCGCTGCCGGTTCCTCTGCAATCGACTTTGCTTATCCGGCACTGATCGCTGAGATCGTTCCGAAGCCGGTCATGGGCTTTTTCGCCGCGGTCATGTTCGGTGCGATCCTCTCCTCGTTCAACTCCGTGCTGAACTCCGCGTCCACCATGTTCACCCTTGACCTGTACCGTTCGTCCATCAACCCGCAGGCTTCTGACACCAAGTGCGTCAAGGTCGGCAAGATCTACGGCACCATCGCAGGCTGTGTAGCAATCGTCATCTCTCCGTTCGTTATGTACGCCGGCGGCATTACCACCTTCCTGAACTCTATGAGCCAGTTCGTATCCCTGCCGGTACTGTGCACCATCCTCGGCATCTTCATGTTCAAGCGCATCCCGAAGTATATGCCGAAGGTAATCACCGTGTTCCACGTTGTATGCTACGGCGCCTTCCTGCTGATCAAGCCGTGCTATCCCGGTTCGTCCAACCCGATCCACTATCTGTACGCAATGGCTGTTCTGTTCCCGATCGAGCTGCTCATCATGTGGTACCTGAACAAGTATCGTCCGGGTGAGGAATATGAGATTCACGACGTCGGCGCAGTTGATCTGACCCCGTGGAAGTACCGTCATGTAGTTTCCATCGTTGGTCTGATTATCGCTGTTGCGATCTATATCCTGTTCTCTCCTCTCGGCATCGCAGCTTAATTTGTCCCTTGTTGCACTCTTTGTGCATTGATCCCTCGCTTTCCGGCGGTGAATTATCCTCACCGCCGGAAAGCAAAATTTTTTTACGAAATTTGAAATTTCCTCTTGCGTTCTCGTGAACGCGGATGTATAATCACCTTGACCTCAGAAATGAGCAGTGCACGCAAAACTTCGAGCAAGCCGCGTGCAGCAAAACAAACCATAAATAACGCAGGCAACTGCACAACACGAATTTATCACTTTTTAGGAGGAATTCATCATGGAAAATCTGAACATTGCACTGATCGGCTGCGGCATGATCGGCCGTGAGCACATCGAGCGTATCCAGAACCGCATCCGCGGCGCACAGGTTGTGGCCGTATGTGACGTATTTGAAGAAGGCGCAAAGAAGGGCGCTGAGATCGCCGGTGCCGGCACCAAGGTTTACACCGATTTCAACGAAGCAATCAACGATCCGGACGTAAACGCTGTTGTAGTTACCACCCCGGGTCAGTTCCACAAGGGTCCGGTTCTGGCAGCTATCAAGGCCGGCAAGCCGGTATTCTCCGAGAAGCCGCTGGCAAACACCGCTGCGGACGGCAAGGAGATCGTTGAGGCCGAGATGGCCGGCGGCAAGCACCTCGTACAGGTTGGCTTCATGCGCCGTTA
>NZ_QUDX01000015.1:47708-47953 GCF_003477715.1 Butyricicoccus sp. AF35-5AC | reverse complement strand
CGTCAGTACAAAAATCCCCACAAGGGCGCACAGCAGCAGCGTCCCGCCTGTCAGCAGCACCGCAATCTGTTTTGTCACAAGAAACAGGGCTATGGTGATCCCGGACATGGAGAGGACAAGCTCCATTGCCACCCGGCCAAACAGCCGCTTTACCGAGAGGTTTTGAAACTTCATTTTGCCTCGCCTCCCGTCCATTGATAGCCCATGCCGTAAACAGTCTTGATGTAGGGTGCGCCGCCGTCAGA
>NZ_QUDX01000015.1:0-47698 GCF_003477715.1 Butyricicoccus sp. AF35-5AC | reverse complement strand
ATTGATAGCCCATGCCGTAAACAGTCTTGATGTAGGGTGCGCCGCCGTCAGATTCAATCTTGCTGCGAATCCGGCTGATGGAGGTTGTCAGGGTGTGTTCGTCTACAAACCTCTCGTCTATATCCCACAGCTTTTCCAAAAGCTGCCCACGGGTCAGCACTTGCCGGGGATTTTTGCGGAACAGGTTCAGCATTTTATACTCCATCGGGGATAGGGTCAGGGGCTTGCCGTTTAGGGAAGCCGTCTGCTCCGAGAAGTCCAGGAACAGCCGCCCGTCGTCGTAAATGTCCTTGGCCGGTTTGTGGTGTTCCAGCATAGCGAACATGGCTTTGATTTTTCGCTGCAAGGCCCCGATCACAAAGGGCTTTGTGATGTAGTCCACCGCGCCCACCTCATAGCCCCGTATCTGGTCGCTCTCCTGATCGTTGGCGGTCAGGAATATTACGATGGTGTCCGGGTGCTGGGGCTTTATCAGCTTGCACAGCTCAAAACCGTTCCCATCTGGCAGGTTAATGTCCAACAGCACTAAATCAAATTCCCGCTGGCGGATGGCTTCGGCTGCGGTTCTGGCATTTAGAGTAGAAGTCACGCCGTAGCCGTCTGCGGTCAGGTTATAGGCTAACATCTTATTCAAAAAACTGTCGTCCTCGACAATTAAAATCTGCTTCATATCCTCACTTCCTTTGCTTTTTGCAGATAGTATAACAGGCAAATGTCCGAGAATTGTTACAAGGACAAATATATTTATCATATTACAGCTTTTTTATGTGTACTGCAATTTTATAAAAGAAAGGACAGCAGTATCATCAAATTGCTGTCCTTGCGGTTTATTATAGCTGGTAGTGTATAAGCGTGGGTTCATCATATTTGGTGTGGTATCTTTAACTATGGGAAACTCCGCGCTCCCATTTGGATACAGCCTTGTCGCTGACGCCAAGCTGTTCAGCCAGCGTAAGCTGTGTCAGTCCCAGTTTTGTCCGTATTGTACGGATTAGTCTGCCGGTTTTTACCTGATCCATTCGGATCACCTCCCTTGCGTTCTATTATACGGAAAACGGAGGAGAATACAATGAACGCTCCGTAGAGTTGCGGAAAATTGAGAATGGAGAATTAACGTAAGAGTGAATCTGCGGCAGCCTGCGCGAAAAGCAGGCGCAAAGCAAGCATAAGGCGAAAGCCGCGGCTCCTTTATGCGGTATTGCCATAAAAATCCCGCGTGAAATTCAACGCGGGATTTGCTGTCTTATCGGAAGACAGACTGCGGAAACGCTTCCGGATCGGCTGCCTTTGCGGCGGCATCGTCGAGGCGGACCTCGCCGCTGCGGACGAGTTCACCGAGCGAATCGTCCATCAGCATCATGCCCTGATTGCGGCTGGTCTGCATGGTGCTGATCAGCTGATACGATTTGTTCTGGCGGATCAGGTTGCGCACGGCAGAAGTGCCGGTCAGAATCTCAAATGCGGCTACGCGGCCACCCATGGTGCGCGGTACGAGCGTCTGGCAGACAATGCACTCGAGCACCTCGGCAAGCTGAATGCGAATCTGCTCCTGCTGCTCCGGCGGGAATACGTCCACGATACGGTCGATCGTACCGGCAGCTCCCTTGGTGTGCAGTGTGCCGAATACAAGGTGACCGGTCTCGGCAGCCGTGATAGCGGTCGAAATGGTCTCCAGATCGCGCATCTCACCGACGAGAATAACGTCCGGGTCCTGCCGCAGAGCTGCTCGCAGGCCGCTTGCGAAGCTGTCCGTATCCGCACCGATTTCACGCTGGTTGATCATTGAGCGAATGCGCGGGTGTACATACTCGATCGGGTTTTCAAGCGTGATGATATGGCGTGCCGCGGTGCGGTTGACGTGGTCGATCAGTGCCGCCAGCGTGGAACTTTTACCGGAGCCGGTCGGTCCGGTCACGATAACCAGTCCGCGCGGCTTTTCGGCCTGCTGTACAATGATATCCGGCAGGCGAAGCTGTTCCGCAGTCGGGATTTCCATCGGCAGCAGACGCAGCGCCAGCGCCGTGTGGTGCTGCTGGCGAAACAGATTGCAGCGCATACGCACGGAATCGGCAAACGTCACCGCAAAGTCGGACTCGCCGATGGTTTTCAGCTCGTGCAGCTGATGCTCATCCGCAAGCTGCTGTGCCGCATCCTGTACATCCTGCTCGGTCAGAGGTACGTCACCGTGGGTACGCAGCTCACCGTCGATACGCAGCATCGGCGGGAGACCAACGGTTAAATGCACATCGGAGGTGTTTTTCTCCTTGGCGTAAAAAATCAGAGTTTGTAAATCGTACAAGGCGTGTCTCTCTCCTTGGTGTCCCAAAGCAGGGGACAGAGTTTATATGGGTATTGTACCGCAAATTGCCTGCTGATGCAAGTAAGGATAAACGAAAACGGCTTCGGAAAACCGAAGCCGTTGAGACCGTTGGAACACTTTGTTCTTCTTTTTGTGTTCGCGTGTTATTTCGGCGGGTCGTTTCCTTTGTTTGAACTGCAGTGTGCTATGACTTCGTTCAGATAGACCGACATGCCTGTACACAGGACACCCTGTACCACACCTTCAAACAGAGCGGCTGCCCAGTTGCCGTAGCTGGCATAGCGCGATGCGACTGACAGACAAGCCAGTCCGATCCCGCAGAACGTGAGTGCCAGAGGGATAAATTGATTGGGAAACCGCTGTATTGCTTTGAGTCCGCGTCCGATGCAGTACAAAACCGCTACCAGAACCGCGAAATCCGCCTTGATATACTGCGTTAGTTCTTCCATGGGTTCACCTCCCTCTGTATCAGCTTATGCGGAACGAGAACGATGTTTGCCAGGCATATTGTAGGGCGGTATGACCTCATGCCGCCATTCGCAACGATCTGCATATACTTACAGGCGGCGGGCCGGGGTCAGTCCGCCCTGCATGATACGTTTATCGCTATCTACTCCTCACTCTCTGCAAGCTGGGCTTGCAGATTTTAGTTTGCTGCTGTATAATACAATAGATTAGGAATGTTCATCGCCAAATAAAAGGCTGGAAAATATGGGAGATACGAAGATGAATACTGCTTCTATTCTGGGCGTGCAATTTCACGCTGTTACCAAGCAGCAGGCTGTTGAGCTTGCAATGAGCAAGATCCGTTCCCGGCAGAAGGGCTACGTTGTTACCCCGAATCCGGAGATCGTCGATCTCTGCCGCCATGACGAAAAATTCATGGGCGTTGTCAACCATGCGACGCTTGTCCTGCCGGACGGCATTGGCATCATCTATGCTGCGAAGATCCTCGGTGAAAAGCTGCAGGGCAAGGTGGCCGGCATTGAATTTGCCGAGAGCCTTGTTGCCGCGATGGCCAAGGAGAACATGCGCCTGTATCTGCTGGGTGCGAAGCCCGGTGTTGCCGAAAAAGCAGGTGCGAACCTGTGTGCAAAGTATCCGGGACTGGTGCTCGCCGGCACGCATGACGGCTATTTCTCCGATCCGCAGGAGGTTGTTGACAGCATCAACGCCGCAGGCGGTGCGGATGTTGTGTTCGTCTGTCTGGGTGCGCCCAAGCAGGAGAAATTTATCGCGGACAACATGGACGATATCCACAGTACACTGTTCTGCGGTCTCGGCGGCTCGCTGGATGTGTTTGCAGGCGTTGCCAAGCGCGCGCCGGATATTTTCATCAAGCTGGGTCTGGAGTGGTTTTACCGTCTGCTCAAGCAGCCCAGCCGTATCGGCCGTATGATGAAGCTGCCGAAATTTCTGCTCATCGTTATCAAGGAGCGGCTGTTTGGCAGAAAGGGGAAGTGACAAGAATGAAAGTAAAACTGCTTGCTTACACGCCGGACCCGGAAAAGCTGGTCGCGGCTGCAGCAAAGAACTGCTATTCCTCCACGGACGTTGACAGCGTGCTGGATGGTCTGACCGAGGAAAAGACCGAGAGCTTTGTCAACATGCTTTCCGAGATCGGCCACGAAAGCCCGATCGAGCATGTGTCGTTCACCTTTGCAATTGAGGGTGTATCGCGTTCTCTGCTGGCGCAGATCACGCGCCATCGCATTGCATCGTTCTCGGTGCAGAGCCAGCGCTATGTGCGTGAAAAGGGCTTCGAGTATGTTGTTCCGCCGGAGATTGATAAAATTCCGGCTGCCCGGGCAAAATTCATTCAGGCGATGGAGGACGACCAGCGTACCTACGAGGAATTGACGGCCGTGCTGATGGAAGGCTACCTCAAGGAGCTGCTCGAGCAGGGCGTTCCGGAGAAGACCGCCCGCAGCAAGGCTGAAAAGCACGCCATCGAGGACGCACGCTACGTTCTGCCGAACGCCTGCGCGACCCGCATCGTCATGACGGCGAACGCCCGCAGCCTCAAGAACTTTTTCCGCCTGCGCTGCTGCAATCGCGCTCAGTGGGAGATCCGTGCGCTTGCCGAGGAGATGTACAAGCTGGTATACGCTGTTGCGCCGACGCTGTTTGGTCACTGCGGACCGGCCTGCGTGGACGGTGTCTGCACAGAGGGCAAAATGTCCTGCGGCAAGGCTGCAGAGGTGCGCGCGCACTATCAGACGCTGCGCGAGGGCAAGTAACCCTCAAATCAATCTTGCGAAAGGAATTATATGTTACCGTTTAGAGAAATTACTTTAGAGGATAAACCAATGGTCGAGCACTGCGGCTCGCATTACAACTATCATCTGTGTGAGCGCTGCTTTGTTGATCTTTTCATGTGGCGCAGCCACTACAATACGCAGATCTGCTTCAAAGACGGCTTTATGCTGGTGAAAATGTCTCCGCTGGACGGCGGACACGACTGCTATCTTGCGCCTGTCGGTCAGGGCGACCTCGGCGCTGCGCTGGATGCGCTCGAGCAGGATGCCGCTGAACGCGGTCTTCCGTTCGTCATCGTCTCGGTCGCTGAGCCGATGATTGAGCGTATCGAAGCCGTTCGTCCGGGCAAGTTCACGTTCTCGCATGACAGCGAGGACGGTGACGATTATATCTACCTCGCGGAAAAGCTGCGCACGCTGTCCGGCAAAAAGCTGCAGAGCAAGCGCAACCTCGTCAACCGCTTCAAGACTGCCTATGAGGGGCGGTGGAGCTACGAGGACATGACCCGGGATAACATCAAGGACGCATTCGCGTTCCACATCCACTGGTGCAACCTGAACGGCTGTGCACGCGAGCGCGATTTTGAGGGCGAGACCTGCGCGATCGTGCAGGCGCTCCACAACTTCGACTACCTGAATCTGCGCGGCGGACTGCTTCGCTTGGACGGCGAGGTTATCGCGTTCACATTCGGCTGCAAGGCTACGCCGGATATGTACGTTGTGCAGATCGAAAAGGCCGACCACACGATTCAGGGCGCGTACCAGATGATCAACCAGCAGTTCGTACAGCGCAACTGCAATGATGTGGAATACGTCAACCGCGAGGAGGATCTGGGACTCGAGGGTCTGCGCAAGGCGAAGAAGTCCTATTATCCGGTGATGCGCGGCGTGAAGTATATGGCTGTACCTAAGGAGTAATCAGAAATGATGCGATTTGCAGAAAAGGGCGATTTTCCTGCCGTTCGTGCCCTTTGGGAAACCTGTTTTCCGGATGAGGGCGGCTTCAACGACTATTTCTTCGCGCACTTTTATAAAGAGAAATATACGCTGCTGTATCTCGAGGGTGAAACGCTCGTGGCGATGGCGCAGATGCTCCCGTACCGCATGACGGTGGGGGGCCTCTCCCGCGAGGTGACGTATATCTACGGTGCGTGTACCGACCCGGCGCACCGCCGCAAGGGGTATATGGCGCGGCTGCTCGAGCGCTCGTTCGAGCTGGACAGGGAAGCGGGGCGCATTGCGTCCGTGCTCATTCCGGCAGAAAAGTGGCTGTTTGATTTTTACAAACCGTTCGGCTACGAGCCGTTCTTCCATATTTCCCGCCGGGAGATTACCTGCACGGCAGGGGAGCGCGAAGCACCTCGACGGCTGACCTCGGCGGATGTGCCTGCACTGGCGGCGCTGTATGACAAGCTGGTGCCGAAATGCCGCATCGAGCGGGACACAGCGTACTGGAACGCGCAGCTTGCGCTGTTCGACACGCTCGGCGCGGGCGTGTATGGCTGGTTCGAGGATGAAACGCTCACCGGCTATGCGTTCTGCTGGGAGGACAATGCGCAGGAGCTGCTCGGCGCAGATGACGCGCAGCTGCAGGGGCTGCTGGACGTACTGCGGCGCGATATGCTCGCCGTTACGGAAACCGGCAGCGAAATAGCACTCGGTGTATGCAAATGGCATGAGAAAGCGGATGAAACCGCTGGATATATGAATTTAATGCTCAACTGAAAGGTGTGACAAACATGGTATATGTATTACTGGCAGAGGGCTTCGAGGAAGTCGAGGCGTTGACTCCGGTCGATCTTCTGCGCCGCGCAGGCGTGGAGACCAGGCTGGTCGGTGTGACCGGTGCAACCGTGTGCGGTGCACGCGGCATCAATGTCGTAACCGACCTGTCCATGGACGAGCTTGACCTTGCAAAGGCCGATATGCTCGTTCTGCCGGGCGGCATGCCGGGCACGACCAATCTGTACGCGGACAAGCGCGTTACCGATGCGGTTCGCACGATGGCAGATGCAGGCAAGTACGTTGCGGCAATCTGCGCGGCTCCGTCCATCATTCTGGGCGGCATGGGTCTGCTCGAGGGCAAGAAAGCCACTTGCTATCCGGGCATGGAGGACGGCATGAAGGGTTCGACCCCGGAAAAGAAAAACGCCGTCACCGACGGGAAGATCATCACCGGCTGCGGTGTAGGCGGCGCACTGGATTTCGCGTGCGAGCTGATTACCGCGCTGTGCGGCAAGGCCAAGGCGGACGAGATCGCAGAGTCGGTCGTACATCATGTGTACGGATAAGAAAACGCTGCGGGGGCGCTATCTTGCGGAACGGGCAAGCCTGTCCGCTGAGGAAAAGCAGGCGATTGATCGCGGTATTGCACAGAACATTCTGCAAAGTGAGTTCTATCAGCAGGCAAACTGCATTTTCTGCTATGTTTCGACTGCTGAGGAGATTGATACCCGTATGGTGCTCGAAAACGCGCTTGCGTCCGGCAGGACGGTCTGCGTGCCGCTGTGCGGCAAGGGAGGCAGCATGACCGCGCGGAAAATCACCGCGCTCTCCGAGCTGCAGACCGGTCACTACGGTATCCTGGAGCCGTCCGACACGGCGCCCGAGATTGCACCGGAGAACATCGACCTGATTCTTGCGCCTGCGCTCTCGTGCGACAGAAAAGGGTACCGTCTCGGCTACGGCGGCGGCTATTATGATCGGTTCCTCAGCCGGACAAACGCGGTCTGTGCGGCGCTGTGTGCATCGCAGCGCATGAGCGAAACCCTGCCGCACGAGGCTTTTGACCGCCGCTGTCATTATATTATCACCGAAAGAGAGGTGCTGCGCACCGATGAATCAAGATAAACGCACACTGCTGCCGGGTCTCAGCCTGTTTGTGTGCTTCTGCCTGCTGACAGGCATGGAAAAGCTGATCACGCACTTTAATCTGCCGCCGTCGCTGATGGCGCTCGGTGAGATCGTGTGCTTCGGTTTGGCGCTTGCAATGGCGCTGCCCGGTATGGATCGGGAGCGCTTTAAGCAGCGGCTTTCATTCAAAATGCCGCGTAAGGGCGGCTGGCTGCTCATCCTGTTTATGGGCGCGGCGACCGCATTTGCCGCCCTCAGCCTGAACATGCTGGAATACCGTTTGCTGGCACATACCGGTCTCCGGCTGACGATTGCATCCCTGCCGATGCCGCTCGGCGGTATGTCGTTTGCATGGCGGCTGCTGATCGGCGTTGTGATAGCAGCTATGGTCGAGGAGATCTATTTACGCGGTGCGCTGTTCAGCGTATACGGTGAAGAAGTCGGTACCTCGGCATGCCTGCTGTTCGGCGGCATCGTGTTCGCACTGCTGCATGGCAACCCGCTTGATCTGGCGGCAGGCTTCTGCGCCGGTCTGGCGTTTACCTATCTGACCTATGTGTTTGATACCGTATGGGCGGCGGTGCTTTCCCATGCTGCGGCGGCTTTTGTCACCGTGTTGATGCAGTGGATGGCAGATACCTATGCACCGTTTGGCATTTGGAACATCCTGCTGCCGCTGACTGTGCTCTTTTTCCTGCTGTTTGCGTTCTTAACGCTGGACACGCTGGGAAAAATGCTGGCGCGCGGTTCCATTCCGCGCTTTGAGGTCAGCGCCGGCTGGTACGACCTGTGGCTGCTGGTGAAAGAGCCCGGATTTATTGTGTTCGTGCTGGCATTTGCCGGTAAAATCATTCTGAATTACTGGATCGGCTGAGGCTGACCCGCAGAGAGGTGAATTATGGATAATCATTTTAACAACGATGAAACGCGGCGTGTACCGCTGCCGGGCTCGGAACCCCCGGTGCCTGAGCAGTTCACGCCGGAGCATTTCGATGACGATCGGGAGCCGCAGCCGCCGCAGAAGCAGCCCAAACGCCGCCGAAGCCGCCGCCGGATGAACGCAGGCTGTGCAGGCTCGATGGTGTACATGATCGCAGTAGTCGGCGTTTCGCTGGTGCTGTCGATTGCAGCGCTGTTCATGGCAAACGACATTTTTGCCTTTGTCAAGGCAGATGCGGTCAAGGAGATCACGGTTTCGGAGAACACCTCGGTATCCTCGCTCTCCAAGGAACTGGACGACCAGGGCGTTATCAATTATCATTCGGTGTTCAAGCTGTATCTGAAGCTCAAGCACCAGACCGATACCTCGGTTCTGGCAGGCGCGTATCAGCTGAACCCGTCGATGGACTACGGTCAGATCGTAGACGCGCTGACCAACACTGCAAGCACAGAGACCGTGCAGATTACCATCCCGGAGGGTTATTCCATCTCGCAGATCCGTCAGGTGCTGCTGGACAACCATATCTGCACCGAGGATGCACTGGATGAGGTGCTGAATGAATATTCCTTCAAGCACGATTTCCTTGAGGATGAAAAACCGGCCGCGGAAGGCTGGCTGGAAGGCTATCTGTTCCCGGATACCTATGAGGTATACAAGGGCAACGCTGCGGTAGTCGATACCATCAACAAGATGCTCAACAACTTTGGCAACAAGTACGATGCGGACATCAAGTCCGGCGCGGAGAATCTCGGCCGCTCGATGCACGATATTGTCACGATCGCCTCTCTCATCGAGCGTGAGGCACAGCGTGACGATGAGCGCGCACGCATTGCGGGCGTTATCTACAACCGTCTGAACAATTCCTCCGAGTTCCCGTATCTGCAGGTGGACGCGTCCGTTCTGTATGGTCTGGGACGCACCGGCGGCAAGCTGAGTGACGAGGATCTCAAATCGGATTCCGAGTACAACCTTTACAACCACGAGGGTCTGCCGCCCGGACCGATCTGCAACCCGGGTTATGCTTCGCTGTACGCAGCAAGCCATCCGGAGGACAACAATTACTACTATTACGTTGCTATGCCGGACGGCTCGCACCTGTTTGCAAGCAGCTATGAGGAGCACGAGCGCAACATCGAGGCTTCCAATCAGGCACAGGCGCAGGCTGCAAGCGCTTCGGCAGACACGACGACAACGGAGGCAACCGGTGAATAACACACCTGAATTACTGTCGCCCGCAGGCGATCTGGACAAAATGCGGTTTGGCATTGCCTACGGCGCGGATGCGGTCTATATGGCCGGAACGCGCTTCGGCATGCGTGCTGCTGCAACCAACTTTGACGATAATGCGCTGCGCGAGGGCATTGCCTACGCGCACGCGCACGGCGTCAAGTGCTACATTACAGTCAATATTATGCCGTCCAACCGCGACCTTCCGGCGCTTCCGGCCTATCTGGAGCTGCTGCAGGACGCAGGTGCGGACGCACTCATCATCGCGGACGTAGGCGTGCTGCGCATGGCGCGCAGATACGCGCCCAAGGTTCCGGTGCACATCTCGACCCAGACCAGCATCCTTAACCACGAGGCGGCAAATTACTGGGCGGATGAAGGCGCCGAGCGTATCGTGCTCGCGCGCGAGCTTTCCCTTGAGGAGATCACCGAAATCCGTGCAAAAACCCCGAAGGAACTCGAGATTGAGGCCTTTGTTCATGGTGCCATGTGTATTTCGTACTCCGGCCGCTGCCTGATCTCGCAGTACATGACCGGCCGCGACGCCAACCACGGCGCATGTGCACAGCCGTGCCGCTGGAATTACTCTCTGATGGAGGAGAAGCGTCCGGGGCAGTTCTTCCCGGTCGAGGAGGACGGACGCGGCACCTACCTGTATAACTCCAAGGATATGTGCATGATCGAGCACGTTCCGGAGCTGATCAAGGCCGGTATTACCTCGTTCAAGATTGAGGGCCGCAACAAAACTGCGTACTATGCAGCCTGCGTCACCGGTGCATACCGTGCCGCGATCGACACCTATAAAAAGGACCCGGAAAACTTTGTTCTGCCGCAGTTCTGCCGTGATGAGGTCAATAAGGTCAGCCACCGCGAGTATTACACCGGCTTCTACTTCGGCAATCAGGAAAACGGACAGCATTACGGCGACAGCCAGTATATCCGCGAGTACGAGGTTGTCGGCATGCCGGTCGAGTGTGACGACAGCGGCAAAGCCGTGTTCGCACTCAAGAACCGCTTTTTCGATGGGGAAGAGCTGGAGCTGATCCAGCCGGGTCAGGCGCCGTATGTGTTCCGCGCAGAGAACGTCACCGATGACGAGGGCACTGAGCGCGAGCTGTTCAACGTGCCGCAGATGCGCGTACACTTTGCGTTCCCGTTCAAGGTCAGCGAGTGGGCCATTTTGCGGAAGGCCAAAGAAAGACCGGAGTAAACAATCAATGAGGAGTTAGGAGGCAGGAGTTTCCTGCGTGCCGGCTTACCGTAGGGGCGCACATTGTGCGCCCTTTTTCGTTACCCCCCTTGCAAATCGCTTGAACAGGCGAACACGGTTCGCCTATACGGCATGGTTTCTCCTGCCTCTTATCTCCTGCCTTTTTATGAATGGTTGCAACGTATGATAAATTGTGGTATCATTACAATTAAGTATGGAAACCTTTCGGGGTGAATTGAACCGAAAAATTCTAAGCAAGGGAAGTATATACATGAGCGATAACCAGAAGAAAACGATTTTCTCCGGCGTGCAGCCGTCCGGCAAGCTGACGCTGGGTAACTATTTGGGTGCTATCCGCAATTTCCCAATCCTGCAGGAGCAGTACAACTGCATTTACTGCGTGGTCGATCAGCACGCCATCACGGTCCGGCAGGAGCCTGCGGCGCTCCGCCGTGCAACGCTTGAACTGATCGCGCAGTACATTGCCTGCGGTTTGGACCCGGAAAAGAGCATTCTGTTCATCCAGAGCCATGTGCCCGCGCATGCGGAGCTGGCGTGGGTGCTCAACTGCTTCACCATGTTCGGCGAGGCTTCCCGCATGACCCAGTTCAAGGACAAATCCGCCAAGCATGCGGACAACATCAATGTTGGTCTGTTCACCTATCCGGTTCTGATGGCGGCAGACATTCTGCTGTACCAGACCGATCTTGTTCCGGTTGGCGTGGACCAGAGCCAGCACATCGAGATCTGCCGCGACATTGCAAACCGCTTCAACAATCTGCATCCGAACACCTTTACCATTCCGGAGGGCTACTACCCGAAGGTTGGCGAGGGTGCCAAGATTACCAGCCTGGTTGACCCGAACAGCAAAATGAGCAAGTCCGACCCGAACCCGAACGGCTATATCCTGCTGATGGACAAGCCGGAGGATATTATGCGCAAGTTCAAGCGTGCGGTTACCGACTCGGATTCCCGCATCATCTTTGACCCGCAGAACAAGCCGGGTGTTTCCAACCTGCTGCAGATTTACGCACTGGCGACCGGCAAGACCATCGAACAGGCGGCAGCCGAGTTTGACGGCAAGGGTTACGGTGAGTTCAAGCCCGCAGTCGGCGAGGCCGTTGTCGAGCTGCTGCGTCCGATTCGTGAAAAGACCACCGATCTGCTGAACAACAAGGATTATCTGGAGCAGGTCTACAAGGAGGGCGCACAGAAGGCCTCTTATCTGGCGCGCAAAACGCTGGATAAGGTTTATCGAAAGGTAGGCTTTGTCGCACGCTGAGCCAAAAGGGAGTAAACCATGTCTGAATATATTGTCATCGGCACGATCATTGCAGCGTTTGCCGTAGCTGCCGTGCTGAGCTATTTTTTCACACCGCCGGTCAAGAACTTTGCACACAAGGTCGGCGCGATCGACGTGCCGAAGGATGCACGCCGTATGCACAAAAAGCCGATCCCGCGGCTGGGCGGTCTGGCCATTTACGGCGGCTTCCTGTGTTCGATTCTGATTTTCGGGCAGCTTGATGAGACCATGCTGTGCGTCCTGCTCGGAGCGGCCATCATTGTCGCACTCGGCATTTTCGATGATGTGCTGGCGCTCGGCGCCAAGCTCAAATTCGTGGTGCAGATTGTGGCGGCAGCCATTCCGGTCTGCATCGGCGATCTGCAGATTGGTCTGTTCACCAATCTGAATCCGCTGTCGGATACGCCGTTTGTCCATCTCGGCATTCTGGCAGTGCCGGTCACGATTATCTGGATTGTCGGCATCACGAATGCGGTAAACCTGATTGACGGTCTGGACGGACTTGCGGTCGGTGTTTCGTCCATTGCGGCGATTACCATGCTTGCTGTTGCGCTGCTGACCGGCAACATGCCGATTGCCATCACGATGGCGGCGCTCGCCGGCGCGTGCATCGGCTTTATGCCGTACAACCTCAACCCGGCTAAGATCTTCATGGGCGACACCGGCTCGACCTTCCTCGGTTACATGCTGGCAACCGTGTCCATCATGGGTCTGTTCAAATTCTACGCAGTCATCTCGTTTGCGGTGCCGTTCCTGATTCTCGGCCTGCCGATTTTTGATACAGCCAATGCCATCATCCGCCGTGTGGCGGCAGGCAGAAGTCCGATGAGTCCGGACCGCGGCCATGTGCATCACAAGCTGATCGACATGGGCTTCAACCAGAAGCAGGCGGTTGCTATTCTGTACGCTATCAGCGCAACGCTCGGTCTTACCGCCGTGGTGCTCACCTCGTCCGGCGAGGTTAAGGCGATCGTGCTGCTGCTGGCGGTTCTGGCTGCAATTCTGGTAGGTGCATGCATCATTTACGGTGCGGAACACTGGAGCAAACACGCATCCGAAAACAAGGAGGATAAAGACGATGAATAAAATCAAGGTAATGACGGTTTTCGGCACCCGCCCGGAGGCCATTAAGATGGCGCCGCTGGTGCACGCGCTCGAGCAGAATGAAAACACCGAATCCATTGTGTGCGTCACTGCGCAGCACCGCGAGATGCTCGATCAGGTGCTCGATATTTTCGACATCAAGCCGGATTATGACCTGAACATCATGCAGCCGCGTCAGACGCTGGCGACCATCACCGAGAAGAGCCTGTACGGTCTGGATGAGGTGCTCGAAAAGGCACAGCCGGATATCGTGCTCGTCCACGGTGATACCTCGACTACCTTTGCCGGTGCGCTTGCGGCATTCTACCACAAGGTGCCGGTCGGTCATGTAGAGGCCGGTCTGCGTACCTATGATAAGTACAGCCCGTTCCCGGAGGAAATGAACCGTAAGCTGACCGGTCAGATTGCAACGCTGCACTTTGCGCCGACTCCGCGCAACCGTGATAATCTTGCGAAGGAAGGTATCACAGACGGCGTGTTTGTCATGGGCAACACGGTTGTTGACGCGATCCACATGACCGTAAAGCCGGATTTCGAGTTCCGTGATGAGCAGCTCAAGACGCTGGATTTTGAGAACAACCGCGTTGTCCTCGTTACCGCGCACCGCCGCGAGAACTACGGCGAGCCGATGGAGAACATTTGCCGCGCCATTGCCGAGCTGAGCGAAGCATATCCGGATGTACACTTCGTTTATCCGGTGCACCTCAGCCCGTATGTCCGCGAGACTGCGGAGAAATTCCTCGGCGGCAATAACCGCATTCACCTCATCCATCCGCTGGCCGTGGACGAGATGCATAACCTGATGGCACGCTGCTATCTCATCATGACCGACTCCGGCGGACTGCAGGAGGAGGCGCCCAGCCTCGGCAAGCCGGTTCTGGTACTGCGCCGCGAGACCGAACGTCCGGAGGCCATCGAGGCCGGTACGGTCAAGCTGGCAGGCGTGGAGCAGGCCAATATCGTTAAGCTCGCGCGCGAGCTGTTCGACGATAAGGACGCTTACGCAAAAATGGCGCACGCTGTCAATCCGTACGGCGACGGAAAGACCTCGCAGCGTATCGTGCAGGCGATCGAGCAGTATTTTGGTCTGCGCGAGGACGGTCCGGCTCCGTTTAACCCGTGAAACCCGTAAAAAAAGAGAAGCACACACCGAAACACTATCTGCCGGACACTACGCCGAAGATTGCGGCTGCGGGCGCTACCGTGCTCGTGCTGTTGGTGGTGCTCAGCTTTGTGCTGTCCTCCGGCTGGATGCATGGCAGCAGCACCGGCATTATCCTGCCCGGCAGTGAGGACGATTCGCCAACGGTTGGTGCAGGCAGTGCGCTGCTCACCGGGCAGAGCGTGGATGATATTACCATTGATGTCAATAACGCCAAGACTGTCATTGCGACGCTCGCACGTCCGGCGGCATACAGCAGCAGGATCGAGAACACGATCTACTATGATGGCGGCTCGGCGACTCTGTACTGCCATCGCTATGCGCGGGATAATGTTATGCGCACGGATACACTCGGCAGTGACAATCAGGTGCAGTCTACGCTGATTCGCGTTCCGGACAGCAAGGTGTATGCGTGGAATGCAGGGGACAGCATTGCATATCAGGGCAAAGCCGGCGATTTTACCGATGATGCAGCTGCTATGCTGCCGACTTACGAGGATGTTCTGGCTGACGAAGTACAGCTGACTGCTGCCGGTCGGCAGGACATTAACGGTGAACCGTGTATTGCCGTTACATTTGAGCAGGATGGCTATCGCTGTGTATATGGCATTTCAACGGTCAGCGGTCTGCTGGCGCAGGCGTCGTTTTATGACGGCGATACGCTGACGCGCAAGGTCACCGTCAGCGAAATCAGCACGGAAACGCCGGACAGTGAATTGTTTACGCTGCCGGACGGCGAAAGCGTTATATAGAAAAAGTGGAGAGTGGAGATTGCAGAGTGGAGAGACAGCGAAACCGTTTCGTTATCTTCACTCTTAACTCTCCACTCTCCACTCTGATAGAAGGAGATTACACATAAATGTCTGAATATATTAAGATTTCACCGGAGATTCGTGCGCTCGGCCGTGAGGCTGAACGCGAGATCCGTCCGTATTTTGAGCGCCTCGAGGAGATCTGTGACCGCAACACCGAGAAGGTGCTGGCGGCATTTGCGAAGAACCGTGTATCCGACAACCTGTTTGCCGGTACGACCGGCTACGGCTACGACGACTACGGCCGTGACACGCTCGACAAGATCTACGCCGATATTTTCGGCACCGAGGCAGCACTCGTGCGTATCGGCTTTGTAAACGGCACACACGCGCTGTCCTGCGCGATGTTTTCCGCCGTCAAGACCGGCGACACCGTGCTGTCCGTTACCGGACCGGCGTATGACACGCTGCAGAACACGATCACCGGCGATTACTGCGGCAGTATGAAAAGCTACGGCATCGGCTATAAGCAGGTTGACCTCAAGAACGGCGAGCCTGACCTGCCTGCCATCAAGGCAGCGGCGGCAGATGAGAATATCAAGCTGGTATTCATTCAGCGCAGCCGCGGCTACGGCGTCCGCAAGACGCTTTCCGTCGAGGAAATCGGCGAAATCTGCAAGACCGTGCGTGAGGTCAATACGACTGCGGCCATCATGGTCGATAACTGCTACGGCGAATTCACCGAGGAGATCGAGCCGACGCAGGTCGGTGCGGACATCATCGCAGGCTCGCTCATCAAGAACCCGGGCGGAGGTCTGGCCCCGACCGGCGGCTATATTGCAGGCCGCGCCGATCTGGTCGAGAACGCCTCCTACAAGCTGACCGCACCCGGCATCGGCGGCGAATGCGGCTGTACGATGGGTCAGAACCGCCTGCTGTATCAGGGCCTGTTCATGGCGCCGCATGTCACCATGCAGGCCATCAAGACCGCGATGTTCTGCGCAAAGGTCATGGAAAAGCTCGGTTACGAGGTAAGCCCGAAGGCAGAGGAGCCGCGTTACGACATCATCCAGACCATCGCGTTCGGTGCACCTGACCCGCTGCGCCGTTTCTGCGAGGGCATTCAGGCCGGTGCGCCTGTCGATTCCTATGTAACGCCGGAGCCGTGGGCAATGCCGGGTTACGACGATCAGGTTATCATGGCTGCAGGCGCGTTCGTGCAGGGCGCGTCCATTGAGCTTTCCGCCGATGCACCGATGCGTGAGCCGTATGTCTGCTATATGCAGGGCGGCCTGACATATGAATCCGGCAAGCTGGGCATTTTGCTTGCTGCAGATAAGATTACCAAGGCAAAGGCACAGTAATGGTGAATGAAAAATAGAGGATGATGGTATCCTGCATTTTTCAATTCTTCATTTTTCGTGCGAAATCGGTTGACAAAGCGCGGATATGAGCGTTATAATAAATCTGTATTTATTAAGTTATAGGCAATGACGGAAATCCTGTTTTCCGAAAAGCATTTGGCAGAGAGCGTGCGCCACGGCTGCAAGCACACGCAATGCGGAGAAAACAGTACCGATTCCCGAGCCGCACAGCGGAAAACCGCAGTATGCTGTGCCGTGTCGTTCGCGTTAAGAACTCCGAGCGGCAGTCCTGCAAGGGCTGCAAGCAGGGTGGAACCGTGGGCAAGCGCTCACCCCTGAGAGATACAGGGGTGAGCGCTTTTTTGTTACTCTGCAGTAATGAAAAATTGAAAATGGAGAGTTGAGAATTGTGGTTACGCGCAAAGCGCGTCATAAAATTCCGTCCCGTGGACGGATACCTTCATTTCCCATTCTCCATTATCAATTACTCCACTCGTTATGATTTTACAAGAAAGGTCTGAATAAAAGTGTCCGAAGAAAACAAGTACACGTTTGAAAACAAGGAATACCGCGACACCTACCGTCACACGGTATCGCACATTCTCGCGCAGGCGGTCAAGCGCCTGTATCCGGAGGTCAAGCTGGCCATCGGCCCCTCCATCGACAACGGCTTCTACTACGATTTTGATGCGCCGTTCTCCTTCACGCAGGAGCACCTCGATGCCCTCGAGGCAGAGATGCGCAAGATCTGCAAGGAGAAGGAGAAGCTCGAGCGCTTCGAGCTGCCGCGCGCAGAGGCCATCAAGTTCATGGAAGAGCGCGAGGAGCCGTACAAGGTAGAGCTGATTAACGATCTGCCGGAAGACGCTACCATTTCCTTCTACAAGCAGGGCGAGTTCACCGACCTGTGCGCAGGCCCGCATCTGGACTCCACCGGCCGCGTAAAGGGCAACGGCATCAAGCTGATGAACGTTACCGGCGCTTACTGGCGCGGCGATTCCTCCAAGAAGATGCTGCAGCGTATTTACGGCACCGCATTCCCGAAGAAGGACGAACTCGACCAGTACCTTAATATGCTGGAAGAGGCGAAGAAGCGCGATCACCGCAAGCTGGGCAAGGAGCTCGGCCTGTTCATGCTGACCGAGGAGGGCCCCGGCTTCCCGTTCTTCCTGCCGAACGGCATGACCCTCAAGAACACCCTGATCGACTACTGGCGCGAGGTACACAAGCGCTACGGCTACGTTGAGGTTTCCACCCCGATGATCCTCAACCGCAAGCTGTGGGAGCGTTCGGGTCACTGGGATCACTACAAGCAGAATATGTACACCACCGTCATCGATGACGAGGATTACGCAATCAAGCCGATGAACTGCCCGGGCGGTATGCTGGTCTACAAGGCTCAGCCGCACTCCTACAAGGAGCTGCCGCTGCGTGTCGGCGAACTGGGTCTGGTACACCGCCACGAGCTGTCCGGCGCACTGCACGGTCTGTTCCGTGTGCGCTGCTTCACGCAGGATGACGCGCACATCTTCATGACATGGGACCAGATGAAGGACGAGATCAAGAACGTTGTTCGTCTGTTCGATGAGGTGTATTCCACCTTCGGCCTGACCTATCAGATCGAGCTGTCCACCATGCCGGAGGACCACATGGGCGAACTGAAGGACTGGCAGTTCGCTGAAAAGACCCTCGCAGAGGCCATCACCGAGATCGGCAAGGACTACGTTGTCAACGAGGGCGACGGCGCGTTCTACGGCCCGAAGCTGGACTTCCATCTGGCAGACTCCATCGGCCGTACCTGGCAGTGCGGCACCATCCAGCTGGATATGCAGCTGCCGGAGCGTTTCGAGCTTGAGTACACCGGTGCAGACGGCGAGAAGCACCGTCCGGTTATGATCCACCGCGTTGTCCTCGGCTCTATTGAGCGCTTCATCGGCGTTATCACCGAGCATTTTGCAGGCGCATTCCCGACCTGGCTCGCACCGGAGCAGGTTCGCGTTATGCCGATGACCGATCGCAATATTCCGTGCGCACAGGAGGTTGTTAAGCAGCTGACCGATAAGGGCTTCCGCGTAACCATGGACGAGCGTAACGAGAAGATTGGCTATAAGATCCGTGAAGCACAGGTTCACAAGGTTCCGTATATGATCGTCATTGGCGACAAGGACGAGGAAAAGGGTGTTATCTCGGTTCGTACCCGCAAGACCGGCGAGACCACCGCTATGGAGACCGGCGAGTTTATCGAGAAGCTCGCATATGAGGTTGAGAATAAGCTGAAGTAAGCAGCAAAACGGAGAGCGGAAGCAGTATTCCGTTCTCCGTCACAATAGAATAAAGGTACATAGAGTTTTGTCATGTATGCAGGGAGGGTGCGGCATGAAAAAATTTGTTTCCGCGTGTCTGATGGCAGGTCTGATGACTTGTGCCGCCGGTGCGGCACAGGTTGGTACGATCAACAACAACTATCCCGGCGATACCGAAGCGCAGGCGCAGATGCTTTACGATCTCGGGCTGTTTAAAGGCACTGACAAGGGCTTTGCGCTGGAGAAATCCATGACCCGCGCAGAGGCCTCGGTGATGCTGACCCGTCTGCTTGGCGCAGAAAAGACCGCGCTGGCAGGAAACTGGAAGCATCCGTTTACCGATGTGCCGCAGTGGGCGGACAAATACGTCGGCTGGCTGTATCAGAATGGTTTGACCAAGGGCGTTTCCGCGACACTGTACGGCTCGCAGCGCAATGTCACCTGCGGCCAGTATTGCATTTTTCTGACCCGGGCACATTTAGATGCGGACAGCTATCAGGGTACGGCTTTTGTCGATAACGATGAGGTACGGCAGACGGACGAGGAGGGATTTATCCGTGGAGATGCGGTTTCGCTCTCGGCGCGGCTGCTCAGTACGAACTATGCGAAAAATGGCGATGAAAGCGACCGCAGTGTGGCGGAAAAGCTGATCGACGACGGCGTTTTCACGGCGGAACAGTTCAAAAATGCGGCATGGGACGTTCTGCCGCGTGATTACAGCAATGATTACCGGTACGATGGCAAATGGAACCTGATTGCTTCGCCGTTCGTCTGCCAGATCGCAGATGTGACAGTGGCGCAGTGTCCGATTGACGGAGTGCAGCCTGTCAGCGGTACAGACCGTTATGCGCAGAGCGATATGGAGCAGTCGGATTTTATCCTGTACCGCATGGACAGCAAGACGATGAAACTGACGCAAGTGCTCTCGCTGCCGCAGGAAAGCTCTGTGGAATATCTCGGCCGTGCCGGAGAAACCGATTATCTGCTGGTGTACGACCGGAAAACGGAAACGTATTCGCTGTGCTCAGTGCACGGCGATACGGTCAAAACCGAACTGACCCTGACCGAAGCACAGCAGCAGGCAGCACGCACTGTTTATCAGAGCGCACGCGGCTGCATCATCTGCACGGACGAGACGACCGGTTATAAGCTCACGGAAACAGGCGTGGAGCCGTTGGGCGTGGCGGCAGGCATCTGCCAACTGACCGAGGACGGCATGATTATTACGCAGAAATGTACGGCGGACGAAACCGTGCTGACGGCGTATAACTGGGACGGTCAAAAGACAGACGGCTATACCATCTCCAATGCGTATCAGTCGGATGATGCCGAGGTGCGCAAGCATTTTGCACCGCAGATATTCGGCAGTGACGGTGCGCTGTTCTGGGGCACAGCCGGGCTGTACCGCGAAGAAAACGGCCGTTTGGTGCAGGTGACAGACTCTCCGGTCATCAGCGTAAAGCAGGATGCCGATGGGGCCTATTATGCTGTTTCCTGCGATAAGTCTGAGCGGACGGAATACTATTCGGATGGTATCGGATACATGGCGGGTGATATGCTCGTGCGTATCGCGCCGGACGGAACGCAGACCACGCTTACAACACTCGATGACATTCTGATCGACGAGGTAAAGACGGTCAAAAGCGGTGTTGTTCGCTTCGCAATCGCTATTCCGACAGAGGGCCATAGAAGCGGACACTATACCTGCCTGTTGAAAGACGGAAGAATTACCGTCCGGTCTGCAACCGATGATGTATTCTACATCTGGGGCAACGATGCGCTGGAAAACGAACAAGAGAAAATAGATAAGATTATTGCGAACCAGAAAGGTGAAGAATAATGGCAGAAAAGAAAAAGCTGGTCAGCGAGATCACGTCTATGGACGTGGACTTCGCGCAGTGGTACACAGATATTGTTAAAAAGGCTGAAATGGCCGATTATTCGTCCGTAAAGGGCTGTATCATCATGCGCCCGTACGCACAGGCGCTGTGGGAGAACATCCAGCACACGCTGGACGGCATGTTCAAGGAGACCGGTCACGAGAATGTAGCAATGCCGATCTTCATTCCGGAAAGCCTGCTGCAGAAGGAAGCCGACCACGTTGAGGGCTTCGCGCCGGAGTGTGCATGGGTAACGCACGGCGGCAACGACAAGCTGGAGGAGCGTCTGTGCGTTCGTCCGACTTCGGAGACGCTGTTCTGCGAGCATTACGCAAAGATCGTTCGATCCTGGCGCGACCTGCCGAAGCTGTACAACCAGTGGTGCTCGGTTGTCCGTTGGGAAAAGACCACCCGTCCGTTCCTGCGCAGCCGTGAGTTCTGGTGGCAGGAGGGTCATACCGTTCATGCTACCGCCGAGGAGGCTATGGAAGAGACTCTGCGTATGCTGAACATCTACGCGAAGTTCTTCGAGGAATGGCTGGCCATTCCGGTCGTTAAGGGCGAAAAGACCGAGAAGGAGCGCTTTGCCGGTGCAGAGAACACCTACACCATCGAGGCCATGATGCACGACTGCAAGGCTCTGCAGTCCGGTACCTCGCACTACTTCGGTGACGGCTTTGCACGCGCATTCGGCATGCAGTACACCGATAAGAACAACACCCTGCAGTATATGTATCAGACCTCCTGGGGCGTTTCCACCCGTATCATCGGCGCAATCATCATGACGCACGGTGATAACGAGGGCTTGGTTCTGCCGCCGCGTATCGCTCCGACCCAGCTGGTTGTTATTCCGGTTGCGGCTCACAAGGAGGGCGTTAAGGAGAAGGCAACCGAGCTGTACGAGCAGGTCAAGGCAGCGGGCATCCGTGCCAAGATCGACCTGAGCGACAATACCCCGGGCTGGAAGTTCGCCGAGTACGAGATGAAGGGCATTCCGCTTCGTCTGGAGGTTGGTCCGCGCGATATCGCTGAGGGTCAGTGCGTACTGGTTCGCCGCGACACCCGCGAAAAGACCGTTGTTAAGTTCGAGGATCTCGAAAAGACCATTCCGGCACTGTTGGAGGATATCCAGAAGTCGCTGTATGAGAAGGCGCTCGCAAACCGCGAGGCGCATACCTATACCGCAAAGTCTCTTGACGAGATGAAGTCCATCCTTGCTGAGCACACCGGCTTTATCAAGTCCATGTGGTGCGGCGACCTCGCCTGCGAGGAGAAGGTCAAGGAAGAGACCGGTATGCCGAGCCGCTGCATGCCGTTCGAGCAGGAGCACATCGCAGATACCTGTCCGGTCTGCGGCAAGCCTGCAAACAAGATGGTTGTCTGGGGCATCGCGTACTAAGCGAAGTCTCAGAACCAAAAAACTGCACAAGCAAAAAGTCCCTCATCAGTCGATGAGGGACTTTTTTGCGCCAATAGAGAAACTTTTTCAGCAGATCGAACGGTTTGTGCGGCAGTGATCAGATACCGGTTGCAAAGCTGTCGATCAGGAAGCCGCCGTCTGTATTCTTAACGGGAATGAAGAATGAAGCAGTGGCATCCTTCAGGTCATAGATCGAATTTGCCGACGGCTTCATTTTTAACGGACAGTCGAAAACCATCGGCTTGCCGTCATACAGAACGGCGAATTTACAGCCGGCTGGGAGCAAATACTCCCAGCCGGCTGCGTGTAAACGGGTAGATAGATTATCTGCAGGAATTATTGCCGCTGCAGGAATTGTTATTGCCGCAGCCGCAGCCGCTGCGATTGTCATTTACGCCGGCACTGCCGGTGAACAGACAGCCTGCCTTGTCGCTCTGCGGCGGGAAAAAGGCGTCGATGGGGAAGTCGAAGCTCGAGAAGATCTCGCACGGGTCCTGCTCACCGCCGACACCGCTGTTCGAGCAGTCGCGCCGCGGCAGACATACGTCGTAAGCGGGCATGAGCAGCTGGATGTCGCGCTCGAGCCGGATGATCGAGAACTGACCGAGGGTTACGAACAGCTGATAGCCATCGTTGCTGAGCACGAGATCGTCACCGCCGAAGCACGAGCAGATTGAACGGGGTACTTCATGCAGCGCGCAGCAGCAATAACTTAAATGTTAGAGGTTTGAGGTATAGCAATTTTGGGGTGGATTGTCAGATGGAGGTCGCTTTTGGCTTTGCCGTAGACACGGACGGTTTTATGGTAGTCTATCCGGCGGATTACCTGCTTTAAGAGAAGATTTTGTTCTTTTGGATCTTCCAGTGTGGGGTATACGTCCAGCACATGACGGATGAGTGGCGCGGAGTTCTTCTGCGCTTCAATGTCTGTCTGTTTATTATGGAGTTTGCGCTCGATCTCGTGCTTTGTGTTTAGCAGTGCGGTCTGATCCTGGCTGATTGCGGATTGACGCTGCAGGAACGTTTCTTTACTGTAAACACCATCTTCGAGCAGTTCATAGGTACGCTGCAGACGGTGGTTTATATCGGTAAGCTGCTTCTCGATGTTCTGCAGTGCGATTTCTTCGCTTTTCGTGTCCAGAAGGGCAGGAGAGCTGAGTTCGATCTTGTGAAGGAATTCGCGGAGAGACTGCAGGACAAGGCTTTCCACATCTTCAAACAGACTGGAGACGGTAGAGCAGGATGGATTTTCACAGCCAAACCGGACTTTATCTTCACGGCGGTATGGATGGCGAGACATCAGTTTACCGCATTGGTCGCAGTAGACCAGTCCGGCCAGCGGATTCATCTGCTGGTATTTGCGCGGTACACGCGGCGTAACGGTGTCTTTCATGCGCTGTTGGACGCTGTACCAGACGTCCCGCGGGATGATCGCTTCGTGTATTCCTTCGTACAGCTCACAGTTTTTATTGACCGGTCGCTTGGTTATCAATTTGCCTTTTTGCACGATTTTTGTGTTGACCTTCATGGCACTGGGGATAAAACCGGCATAGTGCGGGTTCTGCAGGATGGCACGGGTAGTCGCGGGCACCCATTTTTTATCGAGCGGTGTGCGGATCTTCATAGCGTTCAGTTCGTTTGCGATTTCGGAAAAGCCTTTGCCGGAAAGATACATATCGTAGATGGTGCGGATCACACCGGCCTGCGGCTCAACCGGTCGAAGGGACCAGCCGCGGCCGTCCAGTTTGTAGCGTTCATAGCCGTAAGGCGGACGTCCGGGAACGTAGTGGCCTTCCTTCTTGGAGGCTCTCGTTCCGGCCAGCTGACGGCGGCGGATCATGCGGTACTCCTGCCGCGACATGAACAGGCCGAACTCCATCCATTCCTCGTCCGCTTCCTGCGTGGGGTCGTAGGTTTTGGACGGCGTGACGATGAGCGTGCCCGAAAACTTAAACGCTTGGGCGACGATACCCTGATCTATGGTATCGCCGCGCGCAAGACGCGAGGTTTCGGTTACGAGGACGCCCTTCCAGCGGCCATCCTCCACCTCGGAGAGAAGCTGCTGCATGACGGGACGGTTCGCAATGCGCTCACCGGAGACGATCTCACGGTAAATTGCGCCGATCGGCAGGGCACGGGACTTGGCAAGCTCCATGAGAATATGCTCGTGCCGGGCGAGGGTATCGCCCTCGCCGTGCGCCTCGGCTTCGAGGTCGGCACGGGATTTGCGGAGATAGATGGCATACTCGGTGGACATTTGATCACTTCCATTTATTATTCCAGTCATTCAGGTCATGGGTGACATGGATAATCACCCAGACTACAAGCAAGGCGATACAGAGCAAGCCGGTGAGGGTTTCCTTGACAAATGGACTCATGCAATCAGCTCCTTACTGGTGTTTGCGCAGGATTTCATTTATTTCATCCTCTGTTATCATTTTTGAGGGTCTGTTTTTGATGATTTGACCGATATCGCGTAAAACGTAGTAACGCTTTGTAAGCGATTCGTTTGCTTTTTGGTAATTGGAAGAAGCTATACACATCAAAACAAAGAACAGGATACACAAGCAGGCGAGAATGCCGATAATGCAGGGATAGTATTTCGTCCAGCCGCTTTCTGTTGTTTTGCTTGTGGAAACGGCAGGCGCTTCTTCTTCATCTCGGGTATCCGCTCCGCCGAGCTCACTTTTGTCGATGATATCGCTGTTCGGAGCGGAACGGTCGGCGAAAAATCCATCTCGATAGCCTTGATAATACCCATCGTCATAATCACTGCTATGATCTTCGGCGCTGTCGGTGTCGTTAAAATCTGACCATACAGTAGCTTCGTTTAATCCGAAGTAGGCACCTTGTTGGAATTGCAGACTTTGTTCCTGCAAACCAAACATATATACAATTTCGTCCAGAGTGAAATAGTCGAACCTTGGTTTGTTCTCTGGATCATTGTAAGAACCGGCTTGCATGAAATAGCTGTTATCGGTTTCACCATCAGCGTGCGGAACCGCCTGATCCTGATATGGTGTGTACATTCTACCGTCTGCATCATAATAATATTGGCGAGGTATAATGTGACCTGCTTGTGGACAGCTGCCGGAATTTGAAAAATTTTGCGAGGATTTGTATGAATCGGGAACCCATTCCCAACTGGGATCACGCCAATCTACATCGTCTACTTGGTCGGAAGTTGTATCTTGCGAAATAGTGTCTGTTGCCGATGAACCACTTGTACCGGAATTCCTACCGGTTTGGTCATCATAATCATATGGACAGATTCCGTTTGTATGCTGATGGGCCGGATATCCGTGGTGGTAGTGATATTCGCCAGTATCATTATCCCAGTGGCCGCCGTCTGCATCTGTTTGCCCCGGATGGGCCGAGGCAACAGACGTGAGCATTAAGAGACAACCAGCGGCGCAAATTATCCGTTTGGTAAGATATTTCATATATTTGCCCTTTATTCATGCCTGCTTTTCCAGATCGGAAAGGTCAGGCATTTTTTTATGCGTTTGTTTTGCCATATACATGGTCTGACGGATATATTCCTGTCCCTGCTCGTTCAGGGAGCGGTAGTCGTCGATGAGCTGTTGTTCGTCGGCGGAATATTGCTCGACCGGTTGCTGCGGTTGGCTGAACTCTGTTTCCATGATTTCCTGCAAGCCGCGCTGCATGAGAGATATGACAGCTTGTGTTTGGTTTTTGATACGATGGTTGTACCGATAATCTTCGATTTCCTGCATTAGAGCAGGGTCTACGGTGATTGTAAACCGTGGTTTATCTGTTGGCATTGTATGTCACCTCCGTTGGTCTTATCATACAGCAGTGGTGAACCGGTGTCAAGTTTTTTCAAAATTCCTATTGACAGTTCCGAGGTGGTGAACTATAATAGCATCATAAATCACAGGTTCACCACTTGAAAGGAGAGGTACAAATGACTGAGATGCCGAGAAAGACAATCAGCCTTCCGCCGGAACTGGAAAATGCAGTTTACGAATTGCGGAAGAGTGAAAAATATTGCAAATGCTCGTTCTCTGAGATTTTGCGTGTGATGATTCGCAGAGGTCTGGACGCCGAGCAGGCGGAAGGGAAGGGGTGAGGGACGTTAGATGGCTTTTTACGAAAAGATTTCCGACTACATTGAACAGAATGGCATTAAGCAGACTTTTATCGCTGACAAGTGCGGTTGGACTAAACAGAAGCTCTACAACTTATTACACGGTAGAAACCGTATATCGGTGGAGGACTATGAGGCAATCTGCGAAGCACTGAGCGTGCCTTTCGATTTCTTCTGTACGAAAAAAACAAAGACCACCAGCGGAAGCTGATGGCCTTTGCGAAACGGTTATCTTGCTGCTGCGATGAGTGCATCTGAAATAGACTTTGCGAGTTCGTTCAGCGCACTGGTGTTAGCGGCACAGATTTCCTCGACAAGCTGCTTGCTCTGCTCGTCTGCGGCCGACTTTTCAAGAATTGCGGAACAGTTTCGAGAAAATTCATCACCGATACAGCCGAGCTCAGCCTGCAGCCTGTCATAGATTTTGTAATCCATGCGCGATCTCCTTTCATAGAATTTCGCCATATTCTTTAGGGCTCCACCTCTTGAGACGTGCAAGGATACAATTCTATTGTTACATATTCCTTAACCGTAGTCAATAAAAACATTACTGAAAGGAATGAGAAGATGGACACCGAGAAAAACAAAGAAGCCCCGCGGGACGGGACTTCTTACAGCTTGGCGCCGTATTCCGGCGGGTGGTCTACACCGGAACGAATCCGGAAGCAGGTTCGCAAGGTTATGCAAGCCGAGAGACGCGAACAGCTGCTTTCAAAGCCGCTTGTCCGCGAATGGGACGCGGCGTTGTTGTTCCACATTGAAAATCTTCTGCTAAGAGGATTTTATACACTGGGTATTGATGAAATGCTGCGGGAACAGATCGCGGAAGCCTGCGACAGAATGCTCGCGCACGTCTATCAGACGGGTGTGGTAACGCTCAGCGAGAATGAGGCGGCTATGATTCTTGATTTGCATACGCGTCCTGCGTGGCCTTTATACAAGCATTGCATGCAGCACAATCCGCACATTGCTCACAGCCGTTGCACACATACCGCAGAGAGCCATCGGGAAAAGGCAACAGATATGTGTACACCGTCTGAGCGCAATGATACAGAGGGCAATCCACCTGTTTTGAACGAAAATCCATGAAAACACCTCCTTTTGCTTTTCAGTATAGCGCGGGAGGGACGGAAATACAAGGAGCACACCATGAAGTATGAAGTTTGGGTTTTGGAGAAGCGCCTGGTCGGTGAGAACCGATGGCGGCAGTTTTTCTGCGACGGCAGGCAGGAGGCGCTGGACGTTGCAGAGGGATTTATTGATATTGCGGAAAAGATCGAGGTGAAACCTGCATGAAACCTTACAATGAATATCTCGCCATGACGGCAGAGCAGATCATGGCTGACCCGGAAGCGCCGGAGAGCCTGCGGATCGCTGCCCGCATTGAGCTTGAGAAAGCACAAAAGTTCGATTTAGAGGCAGAAGCGGCGCGGACGGCAACAGACAAGCCGGTGTAAGCATAGGCTTTAGAAAGGGGTGGTTACGGTGGCAATCGTGGCTGAATATCATTATCCGAACGGTACGGTTTGCATAGACGACGACTGCTACCGTGACGTTCCGCCGGAGGAAATGCAGCGGCGCATTGAGCGCCTGCAGAAAACGGCGTGGGAATTACTGATGAATCAGGAACGGAGGAAGAAAGATGAAGGCAAGTAAGTTTATGATGAGCCTGTCGGCGGCGGTGTTCGGCGGCGTGATGTACATGCAGATCGCGGGTGCCTGCAGCCGAATGCAGGCGGCGGTGCTCGGAACGGCGATGCTGGTTTGCATGGCAATCTGCTATGCCGATCTGCAGCGTGAAAAGCGCCGGAAGGCCGTGCAGGAGGATAAGGCCCGCAGAGCGGCTCGCGTCTCCATGGACAAAGCGGCGCACATTGCATACCGCGCCGACCTGATGAGGCAGATTCGCTGATGGCTGACTGGAAGAAAAACCGGCAGAAGTTCCAGATGCCGCATGACCGGGTGGAACGCTGTATGCGGTATGTGAAGGCCGTCGAAAAAGCAAAGCGGAAGGCTGAGAAAGCCAAAAGGGTCGCAGCGCGACCGGAGCCTGCGCAAGGAACGGCCGAGTTCGAGGCGCTACTGCTCGAACGGTGGCAGGCTCGGCAGGAGGCTAAAAAACAGGAGGGCGGCCATGCAGAGATTTAGCGGATTGGAGATCAAACCGTATTCTCAGCTGACCGAGCTGCCGCGGGTGCGGATCGACAGGGTGCGCGTTGAGGTTCAGCGCACCCTGTTCGGCGAGGTGGAGTATCACCTTGTCGGCACCTACGGTGACGAGGGAAGGGCGTACCCGATCTGTCAGCCGTTTGCCGAGCTGCCGGACGTATGGGAAAAAAAGAAAGAAATTGAAAGCGCCATTTTCAAGGCGCGCCAGGAGGAACAATATGCGAAAAAAAGAAAAGACGCGGGTTATCTGGAGACACCCGCAGGGCCGGTTTGAGCTGCGGGAAACCGAGCATTACAGTCTGTTCGACCACTGCACATACTACACGCGCGAATGCGTATTTACGCCGCAGGACGATGCGCGCGGGCTGTGCAGCGAGGTGCCGACAGCCATTTATGTGCCGGAGGAAATCAAGCAGGAGGGTCGGTGGCAGCCGCGCGTGACGGACGAGGAAAAACAGCAGCTTGTGAAAATGTATCAAGCAGGCATGCCTATTCGCGCTATTTCAAGGGAGACCGGACGTGCTTGCGATACGATCTCAAACGTACTGGAGGAGCTGGGCTGCCGGAAGAAGAAGCTGCATAAGTCGGTTCACTGGACGTATGAGGAATTTCAGAAGGCGGTAGCTATGCGCAAGCGCGGCTATCTGTACAAGGAGATCGGCGCGGCGCTCGGCAAGAGCGATCATGCCGTGCAAAATAAGTTTGCGAGGGAGGGGTACTAAATGAGCCTGCAGAAAATCCGTGAGGCGGTGCAGGCCGCCGAGGGCAACGCCCGCCAGATGGGCGAAGTTGTACTGATGATCGCCCAGGCGGACGTGCACGCCGCCGAGGTGATCGCGGCTGACCTCGATAATCCGGAGATGAGCTTCGACAAGTGCTTCAGCGCGCTTTATGAGTATGCGAAAAAGCACCAGAAGAACTACTCGTGGTGTTGTGTGTGCAATCGCTTTGACCCGGAGAATCCGGTTATTCAGGTTGTTGCGGACTTCTATAAGGTGCCGTTGGATGGCGTTCAGCCTGCGGCAGAGCCGATGGAGACGGAACCCCAAGCGCTTACGGCTGAACCGGAAGAACTGGATCTTATGAATCTGCTGTAAGGAGGCGGGAATCGTGTTTGAGGTCAACGACATTCCGCCGATCGACGGCTGGGAGCTGCAGCAGCTGATCGCCGAGAATGTGCAGCACGAGGAATTTCTTTTTTTCCGGTTTTACGCCGGGGATGAGCAGGATTACTTTGGGCCGGACAGCTACACCAAGCGGTATGAATGCTTCTGCACGGCCTGCCGGGAGCGGTTTACCGAGCCGCATTCCGCCGGACCGGCCAGCAAATGGAGGATATGCCCGCGCTGCGGCAGGTATATCCATGCTTCGCGCTGGCCGGCAAACGACAGGCGCAAGGCACTGGCGGGCTGCTCGTTCGCGTTCCACTTTTTTCAGCGCGGACAGCGCGGTGAGGTCTGGATGACCAGCTTGCAGGTGCGGATGAATCCGGATTTTCTCGATTGCAAGTACGCGGCAAATGAGTACGCCCGGTATGTGTTCTTCGAGGGCGGCGCGCGCAAGTGGATCTGGAAACAGTCGTTATGCTTCGGTGACGGCTGGAAGCTGCTGACAAACTGCAATTTCGTGGGCTGGACGACCTTCGCCGGAAACCGCCGGGCGAACGTCTGGGCGCTGCCGAGTGAGCAGGAGCTGCGCGGAACGTGTCTGCAATACAGTCAGCTTGAGCATGCCTACGCGGCTTTGCAGGATCTGCCGAATTATCTGGCGCTGTACTGCAAGTATCCGGCGGCGGAATACCTGTGGAAGATGGGACTCGGACACTGGCTGCGGGAGCGCGAGCACGGTTGGGGACATCGGTTTAGGATGCTCGTTAATCTGCGGGCGAAAACGCCGGACAAGCTGTTCCGCGGGCTGGACAAGGCCGACATCCGGCTGTTCCGGCGGGAAAACCTTGGGCTGGCGGCGGCGTTTGAGTATCGCACCTTGAAATCTGCCGGTGCGGCTCGGCCGGACAAGGCCAGCGCGGCATTTGCAAGTGCGCTAGCGTTTTCGGTTGATTGGTCCGACATCGTGCAGGAATGCGAAATCGAAATCCGGCAGTGGCGCAAGTACATCGAGCGGCAGTCCCGGCGCGCGGAAAGAGCGCTCAGCACGATGCTGATAGAGCACCGCGACTATCTGGATCAGCTCCGGCGGCTGGGCATATACGGCGACCGGCTGCCGGACGATCTGCATGAGGCGCACGCGCGCCTGAGCGAACGCGAACGGCGGCTGGCGAACCGCGGGAAAAACGAGAAATTCCGCACCCGGCGGCGGCTGCTCGGCTGGATGTGCTGGCGGTACAAGGGGATGCTCATCCGGCCGGTGGACAGCGCCGAGGAGATCGTGCGCGAGGGCGAGGAGATGCGGGATTTTATCAAAAACGCCGTCAGCAACGGGCTGACGGCGGCGGAACTCCTTACCTGCATGACGGCGGCGGTGGTCGCCTTTGGCTTTGGCGCGTATGAGTGCGACTATCGCAAGTTCTTTGTCGCGGAGGCGCGGAAGGTCTGGAGGATGAAGAGTAAAGCCAGCCCGTGAGGGCTGGCTTTGGGGTTACTTGACGGGATGGATTGTCGTGACATCCGGATCGGATTTACTCCCGACTAAGATCGGGTGTGTCCATTTTAGGACGAGCCGCCGTTTGTCAGGCTCGGACTTCGGTCCGCACCAGTAGTGGTGCCAGTGCCCGCGCCGGGTATGTACGCGGACATGGCCTCCTGCTTGCCGTGTATGTGCGGCGGCTTGGTGTTTCGATTCAGTCCGCGCTCGCCGGAGTGCGGAGCCGATTACAAGCCCTGTTGGATAGGACTGAATCTCGCGGAACTTATCACGGATTGGCGCGCCCGCTGTGCGCGGCCGGTAGCTGGGCTCCGGCGCAGCGCTTATATCTGCGTTTTGTGAGCAGATATACAGGTACAAATTCAGACCGCGCATGATACTCTTGCGGTCAAAATTGAGCCGTGCATCCTTATCGTGCTTGGCTGCATTTGCTCGGCGGATGGTCCGACGGATGCAGTCGCCGATGGTTTTGCCCGACAGCTTGAGCATCTGCGTCACCGAATCCCGCGCGGTGAATACCCATGTCAGGCACAAAATCGCCTCTCTGGTATCGACGTCGCGCGTGATATACGGAAAAAATCCGATAAAATCCTCGCTTATCATGCCCGGCGAGGAGATGAACGGCAGCTTGTAGGGCGGGTGCAGCAGCGCCTCGACCGGAAGCTCGTCCGCATCGCTCCATGCATCGGCCTGCTCGATCAGCTCGGCCGCGAGGGCGCTGTCGTAGGCATACACGATCTTGTGTGTCCGCCAGATCGCCAGCGCGTGCAGCTCGTAGGCTGCATTTACTTTTGCAAATGCAGGTACATTCGGTGCGGACCGCTTTTGGACGATGCTCAGCGCGGCGGCCAATTCGGCATCATCGGCCAATTCCGGCTCGACTTGGGGGACACGTTTCGCCAGCTCGGCGAAATCCTCCCACAGGTTCGGGATCAGGTTCGTCCATTCGCGGACAAGAGGCAGAGGTGTTTGATTTTCCGCAATCATTAAGGCTCCTCCTTTGTTTTTCGGCCGTGGGATATGAGGATAGGGTCAAACAGCTCTTTTTCCTTTTTTTCGCGGGCGGCGACTGCCTCCGCGATGCTTGCGTAGCGGCCGAGGTGGTAGGTGCGGCCCTCAAAGGTGATGCTGGCCGCCCACAATTTGTAGTATGGCTTTGACATATCAGACGTATTTCTGCCAGACGTTATCTTCGTGCAGCGCTTGGATCTTCTCGATCGCTTCATCAGAATACCAGCGATTACGGAAGTAAATCTCAGTACCGGCACGGCGTCCATACCATGCGTCTACGCAAAGTTCGGCGATCTTTGCTTCGTTTCCGTAGTCCTCCGGCGGCAGGAGTTTTGACGGAATGCGGAACGGCTCCTGCGGGCCGTGTGTCCATACGTTGTAACGTTCGATCTGCAGGCGGCCGCCGCCGATATTATAGATGATATAGCCTTCTTCGTTGCCGACGTCCAGCTTTCCTTCAAAGCTGCGGTAAAGCTCTGTTTTCATTTTTCAGTCCTCCTTGAGTGCATTTGTGAGCAGCGTCTCGACATAGGCGCTGAGGCTGATATTCTGTGCGGCCGCGATACGGCGGGCCTGCTCGATGAGCGAGCAGGGAAGCGAAAGATTGATAGCTGCGCGGCTGTCATCCTCGGATACGGTGCCGAAAAGCTCCTCGTATTTGTTGGCGGAAACGTTGCTTTCAGCCCACTGCCGCGCGTCCTCGTAGGACAGCGGAACAATGCCATCGTCCAGCGGACCGCGGAATACGTCGCGGAACAGGAAGAATTCGCCGTTACGCTTTTGGTACAGGGTCAAGGCGTAGAAATCGTATTCTTCGATGCTGCCGATATCGACAGGATCGGAGCAGCGTTTTGCGGTGGATGTGTCGTAAACGCGGTTGTTGATGATCTTTTTCATGGTGTTACTCCTTTCGGCTGGCGTGGCTGATATTGTTAGCGATAAGATTGCAAATACGCTCGAACTCGTGTTTTGGGTCAGCTGTTATTGCTGCGGTAAGCTGATCCGGCCGGCAGTCCGGGTTGAGGCCGAGCGCCTCGTAAGGCAAGGCTGCAGTGAAATATGAGGTTTCCAATGACGGAACATTGGTCAATCGGCCTGCGCGGTCGATATGCACGATAAATTCAAGGTGATCGTCGTGAGTTTGCGGATAGCGGTTTAACAGGTATTCATGGATTTCTGCTGCAGTGTGCTGCGGCTCGGGTTCTTCGGCCGGCGCCTCTGCGGGCTGCGGCTTGGACTCAACAGATGCTTTGATCTCCTCAAGCAGTTCCGGCTCATCCTTAACGGTAGAGGTGCAAAGAAGGTTTGCGCTCATGCCGCGGTGCTCGATCCACCACTTTGCCTCGGTTTTGTGTGCTGCGATAACATCAAATGCGGCTTTCCATGTCTTGTCGAGATCGGTTGAATGCTCGATCTGGTGAACAAAATCAGCGCGGATGCTGATTGCCCAGCTGATCTGCTTTGGGGAACCGGTCAGCTCCGGCATGTAAGCGGTAGCTGCTGCGGCTGCTGCAGTTTCGCGCTTGTGGCGGCACTCGTCACACTCGGTGATATTGGCGACGGCCCACTGCTCGAAATTGCGGGCGATCTCGGTATTGCGCTTATTGGCACGGATAACAAATTCCTTGCCACAGGTTGCACATTTGCAGGTTGCGTTAGCGATTGCCATATTGATAACCCCTTTCAGGTTTTTTGTTGATCTCTTTAACTGTCTTTATTATAGCATAGAGTTTGCGCAAAGTCAATAGATATATAGAGTTTGCGCAAAGTCAAGTGACGAAAAACATATAATATTTTTGTGCAATATGTTGCGGCGCAGATGCAGGAGTCGGCCGCAAGAGGTGATTTATGATTTATCAAAAACAGGAGTGCAATGGTGCGCTCTATCAGATGTGCCTTTATTCCATGGGCACGATGCCGGGCATGTCGCCCAGGCAGAGGGCGGGCAGACGGCGGACAACCGAGAAGGCCAAGCAGGAGATCAACCGGCGACAGCGCAAGTGGCGGCTGATGCAACTGATCAACGCGAATTTTGTGAGCGGTCGGGATCTGTTTGTTTGCTTGACGTATGCGCCGGAGGCGTCCAGAGCGCGGGCTTTGGAGAAATTCCATGCGAAGATGAAAAAGGCGTATGCCAAGATTGGCCTCACCTACAAATACATAGCGGTAACGGAAGAACATGACATGGACGGTGAGCCGGTGCGGCTGCATCACCACCTGATCCTCAGCGGCGCGCACGGCGTGCAGCTGGCCGAGGTGGTGCGTGATTGCTGGGCTTCCGGTCTGGCCGATGTGCGGACGCTGCGCGAGGGCGCGGACTTTTTCGAGGACACCGCCATCTATCTGCTCAAGGAGGATTGTCACAAGGGCAAAGGTGCGCGACGATACTCCACAAGCCGCAATCTCACGCCGCCCGCCGAGCCGGTGCGGCTCAGACTGGGCGAGGAGGAGGAGGCCGAAGTGCCGCCCGGCGTGAAAATCATCGAGCATGTACAGAATGCGAACGAGTTCGGCCGCTATGAGGTTATGGTCGGCCGCATTTACAACCAGGCGGCGTTTAGCGCGTGGTGGGCGGCACAGCGGCGCAAGGCTGCTCCCGATCCGTGGGAACGGCTGCGCAGGAGACGGCAAAGAAAAGTTTAAGATATCGGCGGCCGGGTCCGCCTGACAGCCTTGTAGGGGGTCTAACAATTCCCCTGCGGTTTATCGGAGAGGTTCGGACAAATGAATACAGAGTGTAATCACATTACTGTTTGTACTCTCTCAAAGGACGGAGCGCGCGGAAGCGCGTAACAGTGACGAGCGCAAGGCGGGAGGCCGATGCGGCAGGAGGTGTATCTGGTGACAAAAGACAGATTGCGGCAGATTGAAAGTCTGGTCTGTGAACTGGAAGAAGAAAGAGAACGGTTTGCACGGGAGGCGCGGCACCACAAGCGGATCGAGGAGACTTACGGCGTTGGCTGTCTGTTTGGTCGGGATGCACTGGACGCGGCACGGGATCGGCTGCAGGCCATTGAGGCCGAGTGCCAGGATGAGCGCGACACGGTGCGGCAGTGGATCGACAACGTTTCAGACTCCATGACCCGGCGCGCCCTGCGGCTACGGTATCTGGACGGCAAAAGCTGGAGCGAGTGCGCCCGGCGGATGGGGTATGCAGATGAGAGCGGTCCGAGGAAGTTGGTCGAACGATATATGCGGATGGACTGACGATGTGTCACCCGTCCGCTTTGCTGTGCCCTGCGGTGTAAAAATAGAACATGCCCAAATGGGCAGGTGTGCAGGAGCACCGAAAAACGTAAAAATAACATGGTTTTCCGCTTTGTTTTACAGTTGTAAAGCAAAGTCAAGAATACAACTTTACAAAACATCAACAAGGAGTGGATAACATGGCAAACGGAGCAAAATTAGCGTATGTGCGCGTATCGACTGAGGAACAGAACGAGGCGCGGCAGGTGGAAGCCTTGAAGCAGTATGACATTGACAAGTGGTTTATCGAGAAGGTGAGCGGCAAGGATATGAACCGCCCGAAGCTGCGGGAAATGCTGGACTATGCCCGAGAGGGCGATACAATCTACATCCACGACTTTTCCCGTATCAGCCGAAGCGTTGCTGACCTGATGACGTTGACCAAGGATTTACAGGAACGCGGCATCCATCTGAAAAGCAACAAGGAGGGCTTTGACACCATGACCCCTATGGGGCGTGCGATGATCGGCTTTATTGCAATCATCAATCAGTTTGAGCGGGAAAACATGCTGGAACGTCAGCGGGAGGGAATCGAGATTGCAAAGCGCGAGGGCAAGTACAAGGGCAGGAAAAAGACGGAGATTGCAGATATTGCTGGTGCATATCACAACTGGGTAACACGGCACAAGAGCAAGGCAACGATCGCACGGGAAAACGGGATCAGCAGGCCGACACTGGATCGGCTGCTGAAGGAGTACGAGCGGGAATTCATTGCAAAACAGAATGACTGAAAACACAAGCGCTTGGGCGGGCTGTGAGGCTCGTCTGGGCGCTTTTTTGCTGTCAGAACAAAGTTGTCCGTTTTGTCCGAAATTCCCGATTATACTTAAATCCAGAAAACAAGACACGCGCGGGAGGTGATTGGATGCAGCAGCGCGGGAGCAAGTACGATCAAAAAATTAAAGACGAGGCGCTTGCGCTCGTGGCGAGCGGCGTTTCGATCACAAACGCTGCGTGCCGGATGCGCATTCCCAAATCGACGCTTGCCGACTGGGTGCACACCCAGAACGAGAGTGACGAGGACGGTGTGGCTGCACGGCGGGAGATACGCCGCAAGCAGATTGCCCGGTGCGAGAAGATCGGGGACAAGGTTCTGCGCGCGCTCGACCGCAAGGCCCAGGCCGCCGCAAAGGACACCCGGACCATCAATGACGGACTGGCAGTGCTTGAAAAAGCGGCCAAGGACGGCGTGATTGCGCTGAGCGAGGCCGAGGTGGCAAGTCTAAGAAACGTTGTAAGCGATTACACCGGCGTCGGCCTGCGCGAGCTGGCCGGAACCATGAAGGATGTTGCGGCAAGACAGGAAACGCTGGAGCAGCACCTCGGCGAGAAGGACGGCACCGGTGTGCAGATCACGTTTGTGGATGGTGCGGAGGAACTGGCAGAATGAACAGCTTTGTGATTCCAAAACCCTATCCGAAACAGGTTGAGTTTATGAAAAGCCGGTCTCATTACACGGCTTATGGCGGCTCACGAGGTGGCGGCAAGAGCTTTGTCGCACGACTCAAGGCCAATATGCTGTGTTTGAGGTATGACGGCATTCAGATTCTGTTTATGCGCCGGACGTACCCGGAGTTGCGGGAAAACCACATTATTCCGGCTATGCGGGAGCTTAAAGGCATTGCGGAGTACAAGAGCGCGGACAAGGCGTTTGAGTTTCCAAACGGCTCACGGCTCAAGTTTGGTTACTGCCGGAACGACAGCGACTTACTCCAGTACCAAGGACAGGCTTATGACGTTATTTTTCTGGAGGAGTGCACGCTTTTTCCTGAGAACGTTTTTACAACAATGACCGAGAGCAACCGCTCATCCGGTCAGATGCGGGAGTTCTTCCCGCCGAGAATGTACCTGACTTGCAACCCCGGCGGCGTTGGGCATGCCTGGTTTAAGCGGTTGTTTATCGATCGAGATTATGTCAAGCAGGAACGAGCAGAGGACTACAAGTTCATTCAGGCCACGGTCTATGACAATCCGTGGCTTGTCAAAAACTCACCTAACTATGTGCAGTCGCTCGAAAATCTGCCCGAGGACCGCAAGCGGGCGATGCTGTACGGCGATTGGGACGTATTCGAGGGACAGTATTTCCCCGAGTTCCGGCGCGAGACGCACGTCTGCGAGGCGTTCCCAATTCCGGAGCACTGGACGCGGTACAAGGCGCTCGACTACGGCTTTGATATGCTGGCCGTCGGCTGGTTTGCCGTGGATGAGAACGGCACTGCGTATCTGTACAAGGAATTCTGCGAGGGCAAGGATTTGGGAGAAGGACACGATGGACTTATATTATCTGACGCGGCTAACGCCATCCTGGAGCGCTCGGACGAGTTGGAACGCGATGCGATCACCTTTGCACCGCCTGACCTCTGGAACCGGCGGCAGGACACCGGACGCAGCGCGGCAGACCGCTTTGCAGAATGCGGTGTGTATCTGGAAAAGGCGAAAAACGACCGCGTGCTCGGATGGCTCGATCTGAAAGAATATCTGAAAGTACGACGGGACACGGGCAAGCCGAGTTTGATGATCTGCTCCAACTGCACGCAGACCATCAAGAGCCTGCCGATGCTGCTGCACGATGAGAAGCACCCGGATGATGTGGCAAACGATCCGCACGAGTACACCCACCCGGCTGACATGCTGCGGTACTTTGTGGCCGGCCGTCCGATCGCGGCAAGCGAACCCAGAGAGTACAACGAACTGACTACTGAGGAGGAAATGGGAAATGTATTTAGCTATTAGCGCCGTTGCGGCGATGTGTGCTTTTCTGGCTGCTGTGCAGACCCGAAACGCCAAGCGCTTGGGCGAGGATTTGCGGCAAAAAACTGTGGAAGCGGAATCCTTTCAGCTGACTGCGCGGACGATGGAGGAACGCCTGCACACTGAGGAGGCGGCGCGCACGCAGCTTGCGGACCGCATTACCAAGGTGGAGACCGCCCTGCGGGAGAGTGAGGACACGGCCTGCCGGTTGCGGCAGGAGCTGCAGACCGGACGCAAAGCTGCGAAGGAGCTGCAGGAAGAACTCGATTCCACCAAGGATGCACACGACGCGGCAATCAGCGCGATGTGGAGCGCCCGCAACGAGGTAGACGGCCTCAAGCAGGAGCGCCGCAAGCTGAACGAGGCGCTCATCACCGAGCGGGAGACCGCAGAGCACTGGAAAGAGGAATTCCTCAAGGAACAGGCTTACAGGCTGAGTGCCGAGGGCCGCATTATGCGTGAGTTCAACAATTTGCTCCGCTATGACGGCACCGCCCACGGGCAGGAGGATTTGAGCGATGAATGAGCAGAAAATCACGCTCACGGCTGACAGGATACAGGCCGAATACGAAAAAGGTGTGCAGTACAACACCGGTATCGGGCTGTACGAGAACGTCAAGCAGTGCGAGAACTTCGTCGAGGGCAAGCAGTGGGAAGGACTGAAAAGCAAGAACCTGCGGCCGATCACGATGAACGTTCTCGACCCTATCGTACATTACAAGGTGGCGCAGATCGTCTCGAACGATGTGGATCAGGAGGTTGAGCCGTTCCTTCCGGATGAGCAGGCCGAGTATGCGGCGAAAATCCTTGAGCAGAGCATTGATCGTGTGGTTGAGCGAACAAAACTGAAAAGTAAGCACCACATGGTCCTGCGTGACGCCTGCGTAGATGGTGACGCGGCGCTGTATTTTTACTTTGACGCCTGCAAGCAGTCCGGTTTGGGCGGTGTGCAGGGAGAAATCTGCGCCGAACAGGTGATGAACACGAATATTCTGTTCGGAAATCCATCTAATGCGAACGTGCAGGAGCAGCCGTACCTTATTATTGTGCGCCGCAGACCGGTCTCTGAAATCCGCAAGGACGCGAAGCGGCTCGGCTGTGCCGAGCGGGAGAGTATAGAGGGCGAGTCCGACGGACTGTACAAGGGCGATGATGAGCAGAACAATAGCGACAGTCTCGGCAATGAGCTTGTGCGGTTTTGGAAATCCGAAGACGGCCGCGTGCACTACTGCCGCTCCTGCGGGCGCGTGATGATCGAGCAGGATGTGGCGACGGAAATGACACTCTATCCCGTCGCGTACATGAGCTGGAAGCCGCGGAAGAACTGCTATCACGGCGTGATGGAGATCAAACCGCTCATCAACACGCAGATTGAGATCAATAAGCAGTGGACGGCGCTTGCGCTCATGCTGCGGAACAACGCCATGCCCAAACTGGTTTACAACCGCAATAAGTTCCCCAAGGGATGGGACCCGGACGCGACGTCTATCGGCGTGACAGGCGATGTGAAGGACGCTTTGACCGGCGTTGCGGGCTCGATGCCCATTCCCACAGAGGCAACCGGCATTACGTCCAGCATGACGGACGCACTGAAAAATGTTGCCGGTGCGAATGATGCCGCGCTCGGCAACGTCAAGAATCCGGAGAACAGCAGTGCAATCGTTGCGGTGCAGACCGCGAACGCCGCGCCGCTCGCGCTGACCAAGATCGCATATTATCAGTTTGTTGAGGACTATGAACGGGTCCTCATCGACATGATGCATGCCTATTACGGCATGCGTCAGGTCAAGATCACTGACGAGATGACAGACGAGACCGGCGAGACGCAGGAGCAGACGCTTGTGGAGATGTATGACTTCTCAAGCCTGCCGGTGGAGGCGCTGGATCTCAATATTCACATTGGTGAGGCAAGCTACTGGTCGAGGATTCTGCAGGTATCTACGCTTAACAATCTGCAGACGGCAGGCGTTATGCCGAATATGGTTGAGTTCCTCAGCCGCATGCCGGAAGGCTCGGTTAAGGATCAGGAAGGACTGGTCGAGGCTGCAAAGAGAGTGCAGCAGCAGGCCAGCATGCAGCAGGCATTACAGCAGGGAGGTTTAATGAATGGATAACAACAATGAGAGCAAGGCGGAGCGCTTTGTAAGGTTGGCAGAGCCGCGCGTTTCGCGTGCGTGCAAGGCTATCAGTCTGATCGGCAATTTTGCGACCGGTGACTATGAGTACACCGACAAGCAGGTTCAAAGCATGTTTGCGGCGATGCAGGAGGAACTGGACGCGCAGAAGGCGAAGTTCACCAAGAAGGGAACGGACAGACCGTTCCGGTTTTGAGGGAGGTACGGCATGAAAAAGTTATTTATTTCTCAGCCGATGAAGGACAAGACCAACGATGAGATTGAACGCGAACGTGAGCGTGCTATCCGCGAAGCGACTGAATATATCGGTGAGCCTGTCGAAATCATCGACTCCTTTTTTAAGGATGCACCGCACGACGCAAAGCCACTTTGGTTCCTGGCTGAGTCTATCCGGCTTATGGCAGATGCGGATCTCGTTTATTTCGCCAAGGGTTGGAAGGACGCACGCGGCTGCATGATTGAGCGCGAATGTGCTGTGCAGTACGGCGTTCCGATTCTCGAACCTGATTATTGATTTTTCTGTTCCGGCGTTCGGACGGGCGGGAGCTGACCTCACCCGCCCCATTGATTCCCCTTATTTCTTTCTGATGGCGGGCACCCTCGTTCGGGTCGAGGGCGTCCGTCCGAGCGCCGGAACACGATATTTTCCTGCACTGCGGCGGGCGTGGGATTCTCGCCATATTATCCCGCGTCCGGGTTACGCATTCCCCGTGCGTGCAAGGATACAAGCGGGTGCAGTACCAGCGGAATGGTGCTGCGTCCGCCGGAGTGCAGGAACACACGATAAACACACGGCAATGAGACGAAAGCCTTTTGCATATAGGAGGATTGTCTAAATGAATTGGAAGACCAGCAATCACATGGACGGTTTTAACGGCGACGATTTCCTTGCGGCGCTTGAAGGCAATGACGATCTGGAAAACCAGCAGACCGCCGCCGAGGGCGCAGAGGAGACCGTGCAGGACGGCGCGGAAAACCAGCGCGCCGAAGAGCAGCAGGAAGAACCGGAGAATCAGCCGCCGGAGGGCGGCGAAGTACCGCCGGAGACGGTGGAACAGCCGGTGCAGACCGTGCCGCTCGTCTACAACGGACAGCAGATCCTGCTGCCGGCAGACGCAGTGCAGGCGCTGACCGGTGCGCTCGGCGCGAACCCGGTCGAACTGCTCCAGAAGGGCATGAATTATGACCGCAAGGCTGAGCGGGAAATGCGTGTACTGGATCAGTACGCTGAGGCCGCTGGCATGAACCGGCAGCAGTATCTGGAACAGCTGGAGGGCGCACGCAATGAGCAGCTGCTCTCGGCTGAAATCGAGAAGTGCCGCGCGGAGTTTCCGGAAACGCCGGATGCGGCGCTCAAGGCGATAGCCGAGGGCCGCATGGCTTCCCAGCGTGCAGCCGCGGCACAGGCCGCCGAACAGCAGCGGGCGGAGCTTTCCGCCATGCAGCAGCGCATTGATCAGACTGTTGAACAGGCACGAGAAGAAGCCGATGCACGCGCGTGGGAAGAATATGTTTCACTCTCTGGCGTGAAAAGTTTCGAGGAAGTGCCAAAACGCGTGCTTGAATTGGTGCAGCAGGAAGCTATGACGCCCGTTGCCGCGCACTGGCGCTATCAGGCTGAGCAGAATGCACAGGCTGTACAGATCGAAAAGAAGAACAACCAGAACAAAATGACAAGCCCGGGAAGTGTGCAGGGCAATGAGGGCGACACGAGCGACCCGTTCCTGCGCGGCTTACTGGGACTGTAAAAGGAGTGATTTTACAATATGCCTATTTATCTTACTGAACAGTATTCAAAAGCTGTAGAAAAGCTGTATACCCATACCTCGTTCCTGCGCCCGCACTGCAAGGCGCACGTTGACATGATCGGCAAGAAAACCTGCAAGGTTTACCAGATCCTCACCAGCGAGCTGAACGACTACAAGCGAGAGGGCAAGGACCGCTACGGCGTGCCGAACGATGTACAGGACATCGTAAACGAGTACACCATCACCCAGGACAAGGCGTTTACCGCCATTGTAGACAAGGGCGACGGCTCTCAGCAGGCTATCAGCAACAAGGCCGGCCAGTACCTGCGCCAGCAGATCTCCGAGAAGTGCGTGCCGACCGGCGACAAGTACGGCTTCAGCCGCATTGCACGATTCGGCCATATTCAGGGCGTTTCTGCTGCACCGACCAAGAGCGACATTATCTCCACCGTCTATGATGCTGCCGCCTATATGGACGATCACTATGTACCGGATGATGGCCGTATCCTTTTTGTCCGATTGAGTGACTACAAGAAGATCATCCTCTCGGACGAGTGGGTCAAGCTGGACAATCTGGCGGGCAAGCAGCTGCCCACAGGCGTCGTCGGTCAGGTTGCGGGCTTTACTGTTGTAAAGGTTCCCGACCGACTGTTCCCGACCGACGTTTATATGCTTGCGATTCACGAGCAGGCGCTTGCGTTCCCGTATACCATTGACGATACCAAAATCCACACCGATCCCCCCGGCGTTTCCGGTTCTCTGGTTGAGGGCCGTCAGATTTACGATCTGTTTGTGCTTTCCAGCCGTGCGGATTCGGTTGTCGTTGTGGCCAAGGCCGCAAGCCAGCAGGCGTGCACCGTAGCGATCGCTTCGCACAGTGCGACCGTTACGGCGGCAGATGCGGACGAAATCTGGTACACGCTGGACGGCTCGGACCCGCGCTTCTCCGCAAACCGCATGCTGGTCGCATCCGGCGGCACGGTTGCCACCAAGGCGGGCGAGACTATCAAGGTCGTTGCGTTCGGCAAGGGCGGCAAGCTGACTTCGGATGTAGCGGAGGCTACGGATAAGTAAAGACCCAGGAGGGCGGGCGGCTGCCCGCCCTCTGTTTGTTAGGAGGTGAGAGCGTGGCGACGACTATTAAACGCATTTACACGCTGGCACTGGCGAAAATTATTGAAGCACCCGGCACGGATGTCGATTATGACAGCTATTCGCCGCCGCTGCTGGACAGCCTGCTTGTGGAGGCGCTTCCGTATGAGAATGCCATCCGCGCACAGCGCGGTGACGAGGAGCTGACAAGCGCGCCGGAGATCACGACGATAGACAGCACGGCGCTCGACTGGGACGACCGGATCACGCGCGTTGCGCTGCCGTGGGGACTGGCTGCGGCACTGCTGTTCGACGATGAGAACCGTAAGGCGGAAAGCGTGATGTTCCGGAATGAGTTTGTTTCGGCGCTCGAGGACGCTGCGCCCGCTGTGCCGGATTACGGGGAGGAGTAAGCTATGCCGCGTAAGGTTACGGTGCCGGATTTCACGGAATCCGAGGAAGGCACCAAGCATTATAAGCGCTTTAAGGGTTTGGACTACTCCACGGATGAGACCCAGATCGACGATGGACGCTCGCCGCGTGCGGTGAACGTGATCGCAGACGAGGGAGGTTTCCCCGAGCGGCGCTATGGATGGCGCACGCTGCTACGGTTTACCGATGCGGACGGCAAGGCTGTTCCTGTCGCCGGTATTTTTCCCTATGAGAACGACAATGACGAGGAAAATCTGACGCTCATCGTCCATGCGGGCAGCAAGCTGTATGCCGTAAAGCTCGATGCAGACTACAAGGAAGTAAAGGACAGCCGCAAGGAGCTGCTGGACAAGCTGAACAGTGGCGGCCGCAGCCAGGGCTTTTACATGCACGGCAAGCTGTTCATCCTGACCGGCGAGCACTACGTTGTTTATGACGGCAAAACCGCCGTACACGCGACAGACGATAACGCCTACTGTCCCCTGACTAGCTATCAGCGCAAGGCGGCAGGCGGCGGCGAGACCTACGAAAACGTTAATATGCTGTGCAAGTGGCGTAAGAACCGCTTTATCGGAGACGGCTCGAGCACGACCTATCAGCTGGACGTGACCGGCATTGACAAGGACTGCACGCCGACGGCGGCCTATCTAAACGGCAGTGCAATTACTGTGAAAAGCTACGATGCGGAGAAGGGCACGGTGACGTTTGAGACAGCACCGAGCGCGCCGGAGAACGCCGGTATCTCCAATTTTGAAGTGAAGTTTGCCAAGACCACCGAGGACCGGAAGAAGGTGCTCGGCTGCACCATCTTTGCGATTTACGGCATGGATGGCAGCAGCAACCGCGTTTTTATTTCCGGCAACAAGGAGCACGCGGCTATGGAATGGTTTTCCGGCCTGTCCGACCCGACATATTTCCCCGACATTAACTATTCTGTCGTGGGTTCGAGCGATTTCCCCATTATGTGCTATCTCAAGGCACAGGGTGAATTACTGCTCATCAAGAAGGACAACCGGCAGGAGGGCACGATCTGGCACCACTCGGGCGCAATGCTGAACGATGTGGCAACCTTTCCGCTGAAAGAGGGCGTGCCGGGTTACGGTGCGATTGCAAAGTATTCCTCGGCAAACCTGAATGATGATCCTCTGTATCTCAGTCCGCGCGGCGTATATGCGCCGACTACGACGTATTACAACAACATGCAGGTGCGGCAGTTATTCTGCCGGTCGAGGCGTGTCAACCCCAAGCTGTGCAAGGAGCGCAGACTTGCGGACGCTGTAGCCGCCTGCTGGCGCGGCTGGTATGTGCTTGTGATAGACGGCTGTGCGTATGTGGCAGACGGCAATCAGGACAAAAGCGACAACGGCTATGAATGGTACTTCTGGACGAACGTGCCCGCAAAGGTGCTCTGTTCACACGAACAGGCGCTGTATTTCGGCACCGAGGACGGCAGAGTTTGCCGGTTTAATGACGATCTGGTAGACGAGAACAATGACATTATGATGAACGCGTTCTCGGATGACGGCGCGGCCATCCACACCGAGTGGGCTACCAAGCTCGATACGATGAACACGCCGATGATACTGAAAACCATGCCCAAGCGCGGCAGCGGCGTACACCTCAAGGCGTACACGCGCAGTGCGGTTGAAATTTGGGTAAGACTCGAAACCGACCACGGAACGCTCATGAAGCGCGTGACAGCGGATCGGCTGAATTTTCATTATATCAGCTTTGAACGGTTTCCGTTCGGAACGGTGGTCAACTCTATTATCCCGTTTCTTTTCAAACGAAAGGGCTGGAAGGCGATTCAGGTCATTCTGCAGTCCGACACGGTGGACGAGGGCTTCGGCGTACACGAAGTGGTCATCCGTTACTTTATTGCAAAGTACGCAAAGAGACAGTGAGGTGAGGACATGACGTTTGATGAAAGCAAAATTTCAGCCGAAAAAGCGGCAGAGACCGGCGTGCAGAGCCAGCCGGACGCGCTGACCGGCTCGGCCGAGGAAAACAAGAAGGTTTTCGATCTGCTGCCGCTGCTTATTATCGAGAGGCTTAACAAGCTGATCGAGAGCCTGCAGGCCGCAAACAGCGCCGGACAGATCGGCGCCGATGCATTTACCAACGTGACCGGCGGCACGGTGCAGGAGCAGCTGCAGAGTATCCAGAAGAACCTTGAGGACTACCGCAGAGAGGTAAAGGAGAACGGCGCGAAAAACGTCGGCATGACGCCGTTTGACGGCGTGAACGCAAACACCGTGCAGGCGGCGCTCGAGCAGCTGCAGGCTAACCTTGTGCGGTATATCAATGCTGTAAAATCCGCCGAGGGCGCGGGCAGGGTCGGCATTACGCCGTTCAAGGGCGTGACGAGCGGGACGGTACAGGCCGCGCTCGAGGAAATCCGCAGACAGATCGACGATGTAACGGCGGGCGTTATCCCGGACTACGGCGTGACCACCATCAAGCTGGCGCTGCAGGCCGTGACGGCGGACAGGCTGGCGCAGGATGTGCTTGATATGATCGAGGCCGCAGAGCCGGCACGCAGCACCAATGAGCTGGACGATTACACAATGGAGACCGGCCGCTTTATCAATGCCGGTGCGGGCTGGAACACGTTCAAGTTCCGCCATCCGTTCGAGGGCGTGCCGGTCCTGACGGTGACGCCGAAGGAATTTGACGGCTTTTGCGAAATTAAGAGCGTGACTGCGGAAGGATTCCTCTATTGCCTGCGTCAGCCGAGTTTGCAGGGCGGCAGTGCGACGAAGGGCACGGTGACAACGGCTACCGGCTATATCGGCTCAGATACGGGCACTTCGCCCAGTCACAGCAAGGTCACCTATGTTTCTGGCGTGACGCTGCCGGTAATCACGCTGCCGACATACGGCACAGTTACAACGGACAAGAAGATCGAAATGGATTATATCGCTATTGAGTTTGGAGGTGACGAGTAATGATCAAGAAGATTCAGCAGGATTTTAGTTATTACTCGCATGAGTTTAAGGATAACTACCGAAAAGGCGTACACCGCCTGCGCACTATCCTTGCCAGCAGGGCACAGGCACAGGCGTTTGTGAGCAATGCAGGCGGCGTTGCTGTCGTGCTCGGCTACGAGCCGGAAACACCGGACAAGAACGCACAGGAGCTGTATGCGCTGCTTGCGGCCTCGCCGTATATCGAAAATGCGGTACAGACGTTTCTGGGCAGTATTTACGAGGCGGGAGCGGAAAGCCAGGACGCGATGTATGCGGACAGCGCTCGCTGTCTGGAAATCCTGCACGATCCGGTTATGGCCCGTGCCGCAGGTGCCGGCACGGTAAGCGCCGGGAAATGGATCGCAACTCTGGCAGGACAGAGCTGTGCTGCCTACACGGACATTGCGGCTGTTGCCGCAAGCGAAACCGCGATGACTGCCGTGGCTGCAAGTGAGACTGCAATGGCGGCTGTAGTCAGCAACGCGACGGCGCTCAATGTGGTTGCAACCTCTCAGGCTGCGATGAACGCGGTAGCTGCAAGCGAAACTGCTATGACGGCGGTCATTGCAAACACCGCAGCGTTCAATACGGTGGTGACTTCTCATGTAGCGATGAACGCGGTAGCTTCGTCCTATGTGGCTGTGGCCGCAGTCTACGAGAGCGCGGTTGCGGTTGAAACTGTCAAGGCAAATGAAACAGCCTGGGCTACCCTTACGGGAGCGTCCAGCGCAGTTATGGGCAAGGCCGCGGCGAAGCTGGCCGGTTTGAATCCGGCGGACTATGCCGACATGACGGCGATTGCGTCGTCGTCGGCTGCCATGTCCGCAGTAGCGGCATCTCAGACCGCTATGGCGGCGATTGCATCGTCCCAGACCGCTATGGCGGCGATTGCATCGTCCCAGACCGCTATGGCGGCTGTGGCTGCGTCCTATGTTGCCGTGGCTGCTGTCTACGGGAGCGCGGTTGCAGTTGATGCCGTCAAGGCCAATGAAACAGCCTGGGCGACCCTCACGGGAGCGACCAGCGCAGTCATGGGCAAGGCCGTGGCAGTCCTTTCTGGCCTCAACCCGGACAGCTATGCCGACATGACGGCCGTAGCGTCGTCCTCGACCGCTATGACGGCAATCATCGGGAACAGCACTGCGCTTAACGCAGTTGTTTCGTCCTCGACCGCTATGGCGGCTATCGAGAAGTCGCAGGTAGCGAAGGACGCAATCGCAGCATCCGACATGGCAACTGCAAAGTATGCTGTCGGCGCTGCCGGTCTGAAGCCGGCAGACTATGCCAACATGGCAGCGGTAGCTGCATCCCAGACCGCTATGGCGGCGATTGCA
>NZ_QUDX01000014.1:48136-51483 GCF_003477715.1 Butyricicoccus sp. AF35-5AC | reverse complement strand
TTAAACAGCATGATTTGACGTTCAATCGCCAACATTAGAATAAGTATACATGAATTAAAGTGAAATGTGCTTTCACCCATGTCAAGGAGGTTTTACCATGTCGAACGATGAAATCCTAACCGTCAAGGAGACGGCCGTCCTGCTCAAGACAACACGCCAGCAGGTCCGCAAGATGATTGCAAACGAAGAACTCCCTGCCGTGAAAGTCGGCAGGGAGTGGAGAGTGCTCAGAGCGGGAATTATGGAGTTTTTTGAGGAAAATCTGTGAAAATCCTTATCGTATCATACATCCATATATTTTCCGCATCAACACATCCAGATAAAGTTTTTCTTTCGCGCTGTAGAACATGATTTGATCCTGTGGAAGATGAAAAATTTGGCTGATATATTTTCGCTGATGTTCCAGATTGGCAATCTGAGCTGCCGTTCAGCGTAGCGTCGTTCTATCAGATGGCAGGCAGAGCCGGGCGCGACAGCAAACGCGCAAAGGCGCTGCTGCTCTGGAATGACGCCGATTTTCAGATGAACCTTGACATCATCTCAAATACGGATGAACGCGCGATCGATGCCGTAAATGAGCTGTATGCAATCTGTGAATCATCGGACGATCTGCATGACGCCGTAATCGGCTGTTTTGCGAAGGAGGGTGAGTGAAATGGAGTTTCGATATGGTATCCATACGATTGAATTATTTCACAGAGTGTCTAAGAAGGACTTCGACAAGGTGTTTCAGCATCTGAAAAGTCTGAATTTCGGTAAACTCTACCCGGACGCGACATATCATTCTGACAAAGGCATCGAGAAGTATATCTGCACCTCATACTGCGGTCAGGGCATCGTACTTTATCTGTACAAGCAGAAGCGCAGCAAGAACAAAGCGAGCAAAAATATCGCCTGTTCTATACGTTTTCGGCTCAATCCTCATACTTTGCTTCACGGAAAATATTCACCCAAGAAAGTGTTCACCGCGACGGAAAATCAGCTGAAAACGCTTGACAGAGAGATGACAGAACTGCTGTATGAAATCGGTCTGAACTGCGATTTTGAGCAGCTGACGCTTTCACGCGTTGATTGCTGTCTGGACTTCTTCCCCGAGTCGCAGAAATGGGTTGATGAGGCCCTGCGTGTCATTCGCCGCAGCCCATATATGAAGAAATACGAGCTGTGTACTTTCGGCAAGAAATTTCCCAATCATAAGAAAAAGAATGAACATTCGTGGCGGATTTGCTGCAAAACGACCACGCTGACGGTCTATGATAAGACGTTTCAGCTGATGGAGGAGGATTTGCTCGAGGACTACGATGCACCAATGCTGCGGTTTGAGGTGTCCCGCTCGGGCGCGAAGTTCAAGCGCGGACTGTCCGATGAAGTCAAGGGCAGCAACAGGAAAATCCTGCAAACGGTCATGGACGAGTCCGAGGACACCATCCGTTCTTATATGGAACTGCTGCACGCAGACCTGCCGTTTGTGCGGTATTCGGACTGTATGGCGAAGATTGAGACCGTGAAACATGCTTCAACTCGTACAAATATGCGGCTGCTTGTCGAAAAGCTGTCCGACTGCAAAAGCTATGCACAGGCTGTGAAAAACAGCGAGCTATCCGAAAGCCAGCTCCGCACTGTTCGCAAGCAGTTTGAAAAACTCGGCATTCAGCCAGCTACACTAAAGGATAAATCAGAAATCGAAGAATTGAAATTTGTCCTTGTTGGTCGATTGTAAAATGAAGTTGGACACCTAAGAAAAAATCCATAGTGATTTTCCCCACATGGTAGAATGAAGTTTGCACACAACTTCTTCCAAGGGAGGGCAATCACTATGGACTGCCAAGATTATATCACAGAATTGGTAGAACGCAAGAAGGGACAGCACTTACAGCGAGAGGAACGAGGAGCGATCCAGCAGCTCAAGAACGCAGGCTACACGAACAGAGCCATTGCCAGAGCAATCGGATGTTCACCAACCACCGTTGGAAACGAGCTAAAGCGCGGCACGCCGCCCCGAAAGAGCAGCCCGGATACTCGGCAAGGCGCGGAGAAGCGGCCTACAAGGCTAACAGAAAGCGTTCTCGGAAACCACACCGAATCTGTCACTGCACTCGCTTCATTCGCTGGATAATGGAACAGGTCAAAGAACACAAGTGGTCGTTGGATGCCTGCGTCGGATATGCTCGTCTGCACGGGCTGTTTTCAGCAGAGGAGATGGTCTGCACCCACACGCTTTACAATGAGGTCTGGGCGGGCAGCCTGGACTTGTCTGTGACAGAACTGCCCGAAGCCATGAAACGCAAGCAGCACAAGGACTCCAAGCCCCGTGAACACAAGAAGAACTTCGGCACAGACATTTCCCAGAGGTCTGAGATCGCGGCTCTGCGCATCGAGGAAGGTCATTGGGAAAGTGACACCGTGGTCGGCAAGAGGGCTGGCAAAGAGGCTGTTGTCCTCTCCCTGTTGGAGAAGACAACGGAGAACTATATTGCCATCCGGATTCCCGGCAAGGATGCAGACTCCGTTCTGAACGCCATGCAGTCACTCAGGGAAGAATTCGGAGACAAGTTCTCACAGGTCTTCAAGACCATTACCGTGGACAAGGCTCGGAGTTCTCCGGCTTCGCCCAGGTCGAGAACTGAGGCTGTGCAGTCTACTTTACGCATCCCTACACCTCGTGGGAACGTCCCCAAAACGAACGTCATAACGGGCTGTTTCGAGCCTTCGTTCCGAAGGGCGTGTCCATTGAGGCTTTCTCTGCCGAGTATATCTTGGCTGCAGCTGATGAATTAAATGGACGGCCTCGCAAGAAACTCGGCTACCGTACCCCGGAGGAACTGTTTGACGAGTTCCTCGACGCTCTGATTCACTTAGTTCTACCGTGCAGGTGTCCAACTTGTACTTGCAATTTGCGCCCTTAATTATCATAGAAGAATCTTATTTACAGAGTTTTTCTCACACACTCCCCATTGTCGTATAGGCGCACAGCTGTCTAATATGTGTCTAATAGATTGTATTTCCAAGCAAAAATTCCTCTGCAAAATAGATTTTCTACCAGAATATACCGATTTCCTGCTGGTTTTTTCTCGAATTTTTCAGTATTGATAATTGCGTTTTTTCATCAAACCAACGCATATTCAGCACAAAAATCAAGTTTTATACTCGTTCTATTCATTTTGCAGCTGGTTATATGCACAAAAATCGTATCTTCAGGTGCTAGTGTTCGCAAGGACGTGGGGGTTCAAGTCCCCCCATCCGCACCAAGTTAAAGAGCTTCAAACTTACGTTTGAAGCTCTTTTTCTGTACTTTTTACGGTATTTAGTTTTATGATGTAATTCGTGAAAAACTGGTGTCTACCACG
>NZ_QUDX01000014.1:239-48126 GCF_003477715.1 Butyricicoccus sp. AF35-5AC | reverse complement strand
CCTGCTGGTTTTTTCTCGAATTTTTCAGTATTGATAATTGCGTTTTTTCATCAAACCAACGCATATTCAGCACAAAAATCAAGTTTTATACTCGTTCTATTCATTTTGCAGCTGGTTATATGCACAAAAATCGTATCTTCAGGTGCTAGTGTTCGCAAGGACGTGGGGGTTCAAGTCCCCCCATCCGCACCAAGTTAAAGAGCTTCAAACTTACGTTTGAAGCTCTTTTTCTGTACTTTTTACGGTATTTAGTTTTATGATGTAATTCGTGAAAAACTGGTGTCTACCACGAGTGTCTACCAAAATCGCGGCGCTTCATTTTAGTGCTGATTTTATGAAGTCCAGTTTTTCTTAACTTAAGGCAACACCGCACAATTAAAGCTGCGGTTCCTTGCGCAGGCTCCGGTCGCGCTGCCGCTGATTTCACGGTAATACACAAAGTATTACCGCAAAACCACGCCTTGTCAGTCCGCAAAATTTACTCGTAAATCGCTCTTGTTCAATTATGCGGTATTGCCTTAATGATATTGGGATAAAATTTTGGGGGATCAAACTTTACTCAAAACGTCCCATTTGAATTGATGTTACAACCCCATCTTCGACTGTTACATAAAGTAAATAGTGTATCATTCCACCCCAGACCGAAGAGGGCGTACCATATAGATCAAGGTAACGCTCCTCGCTGTCTCCAACCCGCAGACCACGCACGGTTCTATGCCGCCAGAACAGATAGCGGCGTGTCAGCTCAATCTATATGCTGAAGTGTGACATACTAAAAAAATAAGGGCGCGTTGCAATAGGGGTGAATAGTTTATGTGTATCCGGTTTCCCTTAAAAACTGGTATTCTACCACATCGATAAAGTACTATCTTTGATTTTGTGAACGATATGTTTTCGGAGATATCCTGTATTGTTCTTTAAATCTCTTAGAGAAATAGCTCGTATTATTGAATCCAGTCAGATAACAGATGTCAGATATACTTTTTGAGGTGGTAATAAGTAGCTGAGATGCTTGAAATAGTCGAAACTGATTTACATATTCAATAGGGGTCGTTTTTGACAATTCAGAAAAGCAACGGAAGCATTCGCTCTTACTGATGTTTGCGGCTCCAGCAATCTCCGAAATTGAAATGGGTTGTGAATAGTTTTGGCGAATATAATTGAGCATGGCCTTCATGCGCTGTTCTCGTAGAAATTTGCTACTGTCTTCGGAGTCTAATGATGTCTTTGGAAATAGAGCTAATAAGTTACGCCATATCCCAATGATGTTTTCAAGTAAAAATAGTTCATAAGTAGCATGCGTGTTTTCGGTATAATATATTTTCTTCAGGAATTCGAGAATGACATGTCCCTCTTTCCGTTCGGGAGTAATGACGAGAGCGGATGGTTGGTGTGTCGTCAAGGGAAGTGTATATTTATCGCAATGAACGTTCTGCATGAGATTAATCAGAAACTGTGGCGATAAGATAATGTTATAACCGATTGTTCCTTCGGAAAGAGCTGTTATCATGTGTACTGCCTCTGGTGCAATGTAAATACCGCTTCCTCTTTCTACAATATATGTGTCGCCATTGACTCGGTATTCTGCGCTTCCTTTGAGAATGATTTGTAATTCAAATTCATCATGCCAGTGGCTGGGGAAACATTTGTCTGCAAAGGTATCGAAATAGTCGATGAATTCTGAAATTGGAAATGTTTGATTGGAATAGGTGAGTTCCTCTCGTATAGCGCGGTTAACGATGTTGTTCTCCAAGGTATATTCTCCTTTCGATTTAATTCAGAAATTGCGGATAGTATAAAAATAGTCTCTGGAAAAGTGCACAAAAGAGAAAAAGAAAAACTCTATTTAAGAACAGTTTTGCATATAAAAAGTTTCGAAAAACATCAAGGGCAAGAAAACGTTTGTGCAAAATGATTAATATATGTCGAAATGCGCTTGATTACAATAGTTGAAAAGCATAAAAGTATAACAATTGTCTCGGAACTTTGGGAGAGATTTGATATAATTTGAAACGAAAGTGGCTGAACATAGTGGCGTGATATAGTATGATTCCATTATAGAAGAGACGATAAGTAATTGCAAGGCAAAATAAAATGCGTAAGGAAAAGAAAGGAGATCGATGAATATTGAGGCGAAATAACTGTTTAGATAAACAGATAATGCCGTGCTGTATCATACGCTGAGAGGATTGACGATTGCAAAAGTCACGTCTGTACCACGGTAATGTTCTTTGACAGAATTGTTGCATGTGAACAGATATGCGACTATATTCCCTGATGCGGCATCGCTGGCAATTCGTTTGGCAGCGATATAAGAAGACAAAGTCAATGGATTCAGATTTTGAATGAGAAAAGGGGCTATATGACAATGGACAATTCTATGGAGATGCGTCGTGCAAGAGAAGATCATATCGTCAGTTTACGCGAAAAGATCTGCTATGGCTTAGGCGATTCGGCATGTAACGTTGTATACGGTTTGTGCAGCACACTGCTCACATTCTTTTATACCGATTATGTAGGCATCAGCGCCGCGGTGGTTGGTATCATTTTTCTGATCACCCGCGTTTTCGACGGTGTTTCGGATATCATCATGGGTTTCATCACCGACCGAACAAAATCAAAATACGGTAAGGCAAGACCGTGGATCCTGTGGATGGCGGTGCCGTATGCGGTCACGTTTGTGGCACTGTTCTTTGTTCCGGCAAATGCCTCGGTGATGGTGCAGGCAATTTATATTTTCGTTACCTATAACCTTGTAAACACGGTCGTATATACCGCACTCAATCTTCCGTATTCCACTATGGCTTCGCTGATCACGCGTGATCAGAAATCCCGTACTTCCACGCAGGCGATTCGCATTTTCTGCGGCCCGATGGGCAAGATGGTGGTCACAGTTTCTACGCTTCCGCTGGTCAAGGCTTTCGGCAATACGCAGAAGAGCTGGATCATTGTTTCGGTGATTTTTGCAGTAATCGCGCTGGTTCTGCTGCTGGTCTGCTTCTTTAATATTGAAGAGCGCGTTGTTATTGAAGCTGCACAGAATAAGAAGGTTTCTGTCGGTGAAAACTTGAAGGCACTGTTCTCTAATCAGTACTGGGCGATCTGCCTTGGTCTGTGGGGCGTTATGGTTATGATGAGCACGGTCTCCGGTACCATTACGACTTATTACTGCAAATATATGCTCGGCAATGAAGCACTGTACAGCCCAATCTATGCAGCGGAACTGATCGCGCAGAGTATCGTTGTGCTGATCGTTCCTCATTTCGTAACCCGCTTTGGCAAGAGAAATTTGACACTTGCAGGTATCGTGCTCGTAATCGTAGCACAGTTTGTATGGATAACCAATCCTCTGAGCGTTACAGTGGCGATGACCAGCGCGGTTCTGCGCGGCATCGGTGTAGCTCCCCTGTGGGCATGTGTATTCCCCATGATTGCAGATTCCGCGGAATTTGGCCAGTGGAAGACTCACGTTCGTCAAGACGGCATGATTTTCAGTGCGGCTTCGGTTGGCTCCAAGCTGGGCGGCGGCTTGGCATCGGCGGGAATCGGTCTGTTAATGAATTCTGTCGGCTACAACGGTCTTGCAGCGACTCAGACTCCGGAAGCTATGTCGATGATCCGTTCGATCTGCATGTATGCGCCGATCGGTTTCTCGGTTATCATCGTGGTGCTTTGCCTGCTGTATAAGCTGGATAAGCTGTATCCGCAGGTCATCGCAGACCTCAAGGAACGCGACGCGCAGGGTATTCTGTAAGAAAATTGGCCGGAACACAACCGGACAATAGATGCGAGGCGGTACTACCTCTCCTGCCGCCTCGGCAAAAAACAAAAAGCAAAACAACAAGAGGTGTTAGTATGATTGACTTTGCGATCAATGTTGAAATGCTGTATCCCGGCATGGATATCTGTGAAAAGATCGAACGCGTCCACGCTGCCGGTTTCCAGGCCATTGAGTTCTGGGGCTGGCAGGACAAGGATCTTGCAAAACTCAAGGCGACCTGTAAGCATCTGGGCGTCAAAGTGCGTGCCTTCAGCGGCACGGGCGACTGGTCGCTCTGCGACCGTGAGCACAGCGGTGAGTATATCGACTGGATCAAAAAAACCATCGAAGTCGCCAAGGATCTGGAGTGTGATACGCTGATCCTGTTCCCAAACCATTTCACGCCGAATGGCTGCGCCGATTTCCGGAGTAAATACAGCCATGAAGCGATGATAGCCAATATCACCGCCACCCTTACCCGCCTGGCGCCCGTGCTGGAGGCGGCGAATATGACCGTGCTGCTCGAGCCGATCTGCAACATTGGCAGCGACGGCGGTATGTCGGTCACCGATACCTCGGTCGGCGCTGATATCGTTCGCGCGGTTGGTTCGCCCAGCGTAAAGCTTTTGTGTGATGTGTTCCACATGCAGATGATGCACGGAAAACTCCTGCAGAACATCACGGATAATATGGACATCGTGCCATACGTACACATTGCGGATGCACCTGACCGTCATGAACCGGGTACTGGTGAAATCCACTTTGACTATCTGCTCCCGCAGCTCAAGGCGAACGGCTACGACAGTACAATCTGCTTTGAGTATGTCCCCGCCGGCGAAGCCGAGGAAGGCTTCCCTGCAATCAAGCGTCTGTGCGATATGCTCGCGTAAGCGCAAGCTGAATACGTTTACGACAATCCTGATTCATTTCAAACTATCATTAAAATTAAGGAGGACAATAGTATGGTTAAGGAATTGACTTAGCCGGCGAAGCCGAGGAAGGCTTCCCTGCAATCAAGCGTCTGTGCGATATGCTCGCGTAAGAGCAATCCGAATACATTTACGACAATCCGAATTCATTTCAAATCATCATTAAAATTAAGGAGGACAATAGTATGTTTAAGGAACTGACTTATGGTATGGTAGGCGGCGACCTGAAGGCTTTAATTGGTGAATGTCACCGTAAAGCTCTGGGTCTGGATCCCCGTGCAAAGCTGGTATGCGGCTGCTTTTCCGCAATCGATGAGCTGAACGACGAGTGCGCAGAAGCATATCATGTGGATAAGTCCCGTGTGTACTATGATGCGGAAAAGATGGCAGAGGCTGAAGCAGGTAAGATCGACTTTGTTTCTATCTGCACGCCGAACTTCGTGCATTACTCTGCAGCCAAGACTTTTCTGGAGCATGGCATCAATGTAGTGTGCGAAAAGCCCATGACCCTCACTGTGGAAGAAGCGGAAGACCTGGCGCGAATTGCCAAGGAAAAGAATCTGGTCTTTGCAGTGGACTACTGCTACTCCGGCTATGTAATGTGCAAGGTAATGAAGCAGATGATTGCCCGCGGCGATATTGGCAAGATCATTGCAGTCAACTCCAACTACATCGAGAACAGCTTCCTCGATCTGCTTGCCGAGAAGGAACAGGTCAACGGCCGCATTTGGCGCACTGACCCCAAGTACAGCGGCGTTTCCAACACCTGCGCGGATGATGGCACGCATGTAGAGCATCTGGTCAACTATGTCACCGGCCTGAAGGTTAAGCGCCTGCTGGCTACCGCTGATACCTTCGGCAAAAAGCTTGATCTGAATGATAATATTATTCTGGAATATGATAACGGCGCACATGGTGCATACTGGTTCACTCAGGTTGCCTGTGGCTGCCCCAATGAAATCGAGCTTCGAATCATGGGTACCGAGGGTTGCCTGGAGTGGCGTCAGACCCGTCCGGATGAAGTAGTCTATATCAAAAAGGGTGAAGCTCCCCGCACGCTCAACCGTGCCGGCGATGGTATTGATGTACCCGCAGGTAAACTGGCTCGTGTACCGTTTGGTCACCCGGAGGGCTATTATATCGCAATCGCCAATATCTACCGCAGCGTAATCAGCACTATTCTCAAGATCAAGAACGGTGAGACGCCGACTGAGGAAGATCTGGACTTCCCGGATGTAGAAACCGGTGTAAGCGGTGTGAAATTCTTCCATGCCGTTATCGAGAGTGCACACAATAATTCCAAGTGGGTAGAACTCGACTGAGGAAATTAACAGAACGGATTGCGGATGGAGCCGTGGAAAAGGTTCCATCCGCAGAACCGGTGTAGGGAGGAAATTATAATGGCAAAGATGCAAAAAGCAATCGTTTATAAAGGTCCGGGCCATTTCGAGTATGAAGATCGTCCGATCCCTGAGATTCAGAATAAAAACGATGTCAAGATCAAGAGCTATGGCTGCTCCATCTGCGGCAGCGATATCAATATTTTCGCCGTTCCGCAGCGTCATCCATGCGAACCGGATATCATTTTCGGTCATGAGTTTTGCGGAGAGGTCGTTGAAGTCGGCGCAGATGTGACAAATCTGAAGCCGGGTGATAAGGTGGTTATTGATCCGCATGGACCTTGCGGGAAGTGCGATAATTGCCTTGCCGGTCTGCCGGAAGCTTGCCAAAATGTAAGCTGCTGCGGTGTTTGGACGGACGGCGGCCTGACGAACTATGTGGTGATGCCAGCGCAGTTCTGCTATAAGGTTGCGCCGGAAACTAAACCTGAGCTGATGGGTGTAGCAGAGCCGCTGGCTGGCTGCGGCTGCGCACTGGAAAAACTGAACGTACATGTAGGCGATACGGCATGTGTACTGGGAGCAGGCCCGATCGGTCTGATGTTTATTGCACTGCTCAAGGCAAACGGTTGCCGCAAGATCATTGTTTCCGAACCAATCGAGCACCGTCGCGAGCTGGCACTTAAGATTGGCGCGACCCGCGTAGTCAATCCGGATACAGAGGATCTGGTGAAGATCGTCAAGGAAGAGACCGATGGGTTGGGCGCCGACCACTGCGTCGAAGCGGTGGCTTCCATGCTGGCGGACTGTGTGCCGCTGGTGCGTCCGCACGGTAAGATTTTGCAGTTTGGACACGACGAACTGTCCCATCCGGAATTCCCGGTAGCGGAACTGCTCAAAAACGAGATTGAAGTATATGGCGGCTATCTCGGCAAGTATTATATGCGCAAGGTAGCGCAGATCATCGAATCGGGCATCCTGCCGCTGGATAAGATTGTGACCGATGTTATTCCGGCATCCCGTTATCAGGAAGCGCTCGATCTGGCAGCCAGCCGTCAGTGCGGAAAAGTGTTCGTCTCCATGGATCTGTAATTGAGGAGGAGAGCAAAAATGGCAAATAAAAACGAAATTTTGCGCCTGACAGAGTTGGCATATCAGGCACGGACAGACCTGTGCAAACTGTGCGGTGCGTATAGCGGCAGCATCCACATGGGCGGCGATATGTCCATGATTGATGTGCTGACAGCTCTGTTTCATCACACGATGCACGTTGGACCTGAACTGGTCGGTGACCCTGAACGCGACCGCTTTATCCTGAGTAAGGGACACGGCGCGGCATGCATGTATATCAGCATGGCGCAGAAGGGTTTCTTTGACTATAAAGAGATTTGCGATACCTATGGCAAGATTGGCAGCAAGTTTGGTCAGCATCCCTGCAAGACCCGGCTGCCGATGCTGGATGCTTCGACCGGTTCGCTGGGACATGGACTGCCGCTCGGAACGGGCATGGCAGCAGCCGCCAGACAGAAGGGTCAGAAGCACCGGGTATTCGTTGTGATGGGCGACGGCGAGACCTGTGAAGGCTCTGTTTGGGAGGCAGCGATGACTGCCCGCGCACAGCAGCTTGGCAACCTGGTCGCGATTGTAGACCGCAACTGCCAGTTTATGACCAGCTTTTCGGAGGAATCCATTGTTTTGGAGAATTACGCTGACAAGTGGCGTGCGTTCGGTTGGAACGTGATCGAGATTGCGGACGGCAACGATATGACGCAGGTGCTGGATGCGCTCGCAAAACTTCCGGAAAGCGATACGAAAACGCCGACTGTCGTGATCTCGCATACGATCAAGGGCAAGCAAATCTCCTTTATGGAGCGTCAGCTCAAGTGGCATGCCGGAAGTCTGAACGATGCCGACCTGGAGACTGCGCTGCATGATCTGGATGAATCCTTTGCCGCACAGAAGGAGGCACTGCAATGAAACAGTCATATACGATGGAGGAATTCAACTCCGCGCGCTCGGTTGTCGGTGACGCATTGTCCGCGCTGGGAAATAAGGACGAGCGGGTCTGGCTGCTGACGCCGGATATCGGCTTTGGCTGCAAGGGATTTCAGGCAGAACATCCCGACCGCTTTATTGATACAGGAATTGCTGAGCAGAACGTCGTTGGTGTGTCGGCTGGTCTGGCTTATGAAGGCAATATTCCGTATATCATCGGCATGATGCCGTTTATGAGCATGCGTGCGCTCGAGCAGGTGCGCACCGATGTCTGCTATCCGAACCTGCCGGTTCGTATCATTGCGAACTATTCCGGTCTGACCGGCAACGGCGGTTCCACTCACTATGCAATGGAGGATATGGCGCTGTATTCGTCGCTCGTGAATATGACCGTGTGTGCGGCATCCGACCCGGTACAGCTTCGTCAGATCATTGAGAAGAGCCTGGATTATCCGGGTCCGCTGTCCATCCGCATTGATCCGGGCAAGGAAAACCGTGTGCTGTATCCGGCGGATACGCAGTTTGAGATCGGTAAGGGCTTCATGGCGCGGGACGGTCAGGATATTACGGTTATCGCCTGCGGCGAAATGGTGGATTATGCGCTGCGTCTGCACGAATTGGCAGCGGAAGCCGGCATCAGCGTGCGTGTGATCGATATGTTCACGGTAAAGCCGTTGGACGAGGAGATCGTATTGAAGGCTGCGGAGGAAACCGGCCGCCTGATCGTCTGGGAAGATCATCTGATGAAGAATGGTCTGGCGAGTGCGGTTGCCGATTTGCTGACCGACCATGGTGTGCAGCTCAAATCGTTTAAGCGCTTTGGCATTCCGCAGGTATATCCGGGCTTTGGCAGCGCTGAGGAACTGTATCACGAGTACGGCTACGACCTGGATGCAGTCTTGAAATATCTGAAGAGCCTGTTTTGACATGCGGGAAGGAGATCAAAAAATGGGCGTTTATCTGTGGAATACGTTCTGCCCGACGCTGTTCGGAACCGGTGCCTCGAAAGAGGCAGGAAACAAGGCAAAAGAGCTTGGAATGCATAAGGTCATGGTTTGTACCGAACATGCACTGTGTGAGTTTAAAGTTGCAACGCAGGTCATTGATGTGCTGAAGGAGGCCGGTCTGGAGGTCTTCGTTTTTGATAAATGCAGGGCAGATGCGCCGAGCGATATCTGCGACGAAGGCGCGGCTTATGTCCGCGAGCATGGCATTGACGGCATCGTTGCGGTTGGCGGCGGCAGCACGCTGGACACGGCAAAGGCCATCGGTATCATCATCAGTCAGAACGGCACGACCATTCGTGACTACTACGGTATCGGAGAAGCGGAGCATACGATGAAGCTCATCACGCTCAGCACAACATCCGGCACGGGAAGCGAAATCTCGCAGTGGGCGGTTATCGGCGACGTGGAGACAGGCGCGAAGGAGATGCCGATCTATAAGCCGGATCTGGCGATTGTTGACCCGGTTCTGACCTATTCGTTGCCGGCAGGTCCGACGGCTGCGACTGGTATGGACGTGCTTGCGCATTGTGTGGAAGCACTTACGAATCGAAATTACAATCCTTATGGATATATTTTTGGTAAAGAAGGCATCAAGCTCACGATGAAGTGGCTTCCTGTCGCGGTGAAGGAACCGAAAAATGCCGAGGCGCGTGAGCAGATGTCTCTGGCGGCGAATCTTGGCGGTATGGCGATCTCGGCATGCGGCTGTCAGATCGGCCACAGCTTCAGTCAAACCTTTGGTGCAAAGCATCATATTCCCCATGGTCTTGGATGTGCATGGGGCCTGCCGGGCGTGATGATGTACACGGCAAAATATGGTGAGCGCCGTAATCTTGAGGAAGTTGCAGACGCGATGGGTGTAGCGTATTCTGCGGATATGGATACCATGGAACTGGCGGAGATTCTGGCTGCGAAGGTAATTGATCTGATGAAGGAACTTCAGATCAAATCCATCAAGGACTCCGGATTTACGCTCGAAGATTGCCTGCTCTCGGCGGAAAGCTTTGCACACGACGGCGCGTTTGGCAACTCGCCCGGAGCGCCCGGTATGGATGAGGTCAAGGAATATATCGAATATACCTATCAGGCATATTAAAATCCATTTGAATAATCGTATGCGGCAGAGGAAAATTGCTGGATGTACGATGGAAAATGGACACGGAATACCCGTGTGGAAGGCGGAAAGACGATGATGTAAATATAAACGCTCATCGTTGCCGCTGTTCATAAAGTCTCCTCTCTATGAAGAAGGCGTCCCATACCCTGATTGGGACGCCTCTTTTCAAAGATATCTTTGTTAATTTTTTAACATCTATGCATTGGGGCATGTCGTGAATATACAGCCTGACAAATTTGAAAGGAAGGAAGTGCGGTTAATGCCTGAAAAACTAGCTGTATTGGTCCAAAACGAACTGAATTTAAATTTAAATGAAATTTTTAGTGATGCGGTGGAACGGGGTATCCAAATTCGTCATCTCCCTCTTTATCATACACAAGATGAAAAAGAAGTCATTCGCGCAGCACGTGACTGCAACTATGTTATTGCCGGTCGGGAACCATGGAATCTGAAAACATTGGCTGCCTGCTCAAAGGATCTGAAGCTGATTGTTCGCTTTGGTGCTGGTTATGATACCGTGGATTTGATGAGTGCGACGGAATTTGGAATCGCGGTAGCAAATGCGCCGGGTGCGAATGCAAGGGCAGTCGCAGAGCATACGTTGGCACTTATGATGTCGGTGTTACGAAATGTGACACGCTATGATAGAGAACTGCGTGCGGGTGGTGTCGTTTCGAAGATGTCGCAGACATTGGAGGGAACAGTCGCTTTGGTCGGCTTTGGAAACATCGGGCAAGAGGTTGCTCGGCTTTTACAGGTGTTTCCGGTGCGTGTCATTGCGTATGACCCGTATCCGAATTATGAAAAAGCGGCAGAACTTGGCGTAGAGATCGTATCAATGAATCAGGCGATCGAACAGGCCGATATTATCAGTCTGCATTTACCCGGAACAGAGGAAATGCGGGATTTTATTGATAGTAAAACGATTTCGCAGATGAAAGATGGCGTTTATATTATCAATACCAGCCGGGGAAGCGTACTTGATGAGCAAGCACTTGCAAAAGCTCTGAAAAACGGAAAGGTAGCCGGGGCTGGTTTAGATGCGTTCAAGATCGAACCGTTTGACCAGAATTCGATTCTGAAAAGACTGCCGAATGTGGTACTTACGCCGCATGCAGCCGCAGTGAGCACGCAGGGAGTCCGTGGGGTCTTTGAATCCTGTGCAAATACGCTGTCCTGTTTCCTGCGCGGACAACCAATCGCGAGTATTTTGAATCCGCAATATCGTTTTTATAGTCGTGAATATAAAGGAGCGTAAACTGATGAAAAAGGTAAAAGTGGGCGTTGTTGGATATGGCACAATCGGACAGCGTTTGGCAGACGGTGTAAGTCAGATGGGGGATATGGAACTGGTTGGTGTTGCGAACCGTACCCCGAATCTTGGTGTGCGTGCGCTCAAGGAAAAGGGAATGCCGTATGATTTGTATATGTCCGATCCCAAGTATGCGGATGCATATGCAGAAGCCGGTGTTCCGGTATGCGGTACCTTGGAGAACCTTGCAGAGCAGTGTGATATTCTGCTGGATGCAACTCCGGCTGGTGTGGGCGCAGAAAATAAGAAGCTGTTTGAAAAAATGGGAAAACCGTGTATTTTTCAGGGCGGCGAGAAGAACGATGTAGCAGATGTATTCTTCCACGGTTGTGCAAACTATGAAAAGGGACTGGGAAAGCAGTTCCTCAAGCTGACTTCGTGCAATACGACTGGCCTGATTCGTGCCGTGGATTGTCTGGATCGTAACTGCGGCGGTGTAGAGCGGGTTGCGATCACCATCATTCGCCGTGTAGCTGACCCTGGTGATTATCATCGCGGACTGACCAACGCACTGAAAATCGACAAGGCGCCGTCTCATCAGGCACTTGATCTTATGACGATTATGCCGCATATCGAAGCAACTGGTATTCTGGTACATACGCCGGTCACGCATGGACATATTATCACGGTTACCGTGCAGGGCAAGGATAAGATCACCAAGGAGCAGGCGCTGGAAGCATTTTTGAAGCACGATCGTATCCGTGTAGTACGCATCGCAGACGGTTTCCTCGGTAATGCTTCTATGTTCAAGTATGCGCGTGACCTTGGCAACCCGCGCGGCGATATGTATGAAATTGGACTGTGGGAAGAATCTATCGTAGAATACGGGGATCAGATTATGTTTGCCATCTATATTCCGCAGGAAGCAGTCACCATTCCGGAGACCCTTGACGGTGTGCGTGCTGCACTTGAGATGCAGGACACGATGGAAGAAGCAACCCGAAAGACCAACGAATATCTGGGGATGGCAAAATGGAAATAAAAATGAATGCATTGAAGGGTCTGGAGATTGCGCGAAAAAAAATATTATTTCGTCCAGACATCAATTCTCCGATTGACCCAGTGACAAAGAAAATCGTCAATGATAATCGATTGAAGAAAAATGCGGTGACGCTGAAATATATGCTGGAAAACGGTGCCGCGGTCGCCTTGATCGCGCATCAGGGGGATACGCAGGATTATCAGAACTTAATTCCTCTGATGGAGCATGCCCAAAAACTCACTGCGCTTACTGGACATCCGGTACATTATATCGATGATGTGTGTGGTCCGGCTGCCATTGAAGCAGTGAAAAAACTACCTGCCGGCGAAGCGATTATTCTGGGGAATCTGCGTTACTTGGGCGAAGAACTTTCTACATTTTCAAATTTTGTTAAGCTGTCCCCGGAGGAAATGCAGTCGGTTTGGCATGTCCGCAAACTGGCTCCGCTGTTTGATCTGTATGTCAATGATGCCTTTTCGGCGGCTCATCGCGGAGCACCGTCTATGGTTGCCTTTCCGCATGTGTTGCCCTCGGCAGCGGGCTTTCAGTTTTTTGATGAATATGCCGCATTGTCTCAGGTCAAGGACAATGCAGAGCATCCCAGCATGTTTGTGCTGGGCGGTGCAAAGATTTCCGATGCCTTTGGTATGATGGAAACTGTTCTCAGGAATGGAACGGCTGACAAGCTTTTGACTACTGGTGTCACCGGTATCATCATGCATCTTGCCAATGGCGTGAAGTTCGGTGAACCGCAGATGAAGTTTCTGAGGGACCGCGATATGCTGAGCTTTGTAGAACCGGCAAAGAAATACTTGGCTGAGTTTTTTGATCGTTTTGTGCTGCCATGTGATTTGGCATATGAAAAAAATGGACAGCGCATCGAATGCGGTGTGGATGCATTACCGCAGGATGCACAGTTTATTGACATTGGTATGAAAACCGTTGCTGATTATCATGTATTGCTTGCTGGTGCAAAGACGATTTTTGCGAATGGTCCGGCAGGTATGTATGAAAAGGAAGGGTTTGAAGTTGGCACGCGCGGCATATGGCAGGCAATCGCAAACAGCCATGCTTATTCTGTCATCGGTGGTGGAGATACAGTTTCAAGTGCGACTAAGTTCATTGACATGACCCAAATCAGCTATGTCTGCACAGCAGGCGGCGCGATGGTTCGTTTTATGAGCGGTAAGAAACTGCCTCTTATTGAAGCAATGGAGCAGGCATACGAACGTCAAAAACTATGAAAGCTCTGAAGTGCTATACTAACGTTGTAACAGCAGTGGCTAGTAAGATATAATAAATCCAGTAGAGAAAAGAGGTAATTATCATGCCACAAAGCTACACACCTGAATTTAAGAAAAAAATAATGTTTCTGCTGTAACGCTGCGCACTACAGAGCATAACGTGTACGGTCTGCGCCATGTGTCGGAAATCTGGCGTGGCACCGAGTTGGGCTTTGATGATACGGGCATTTATAAGAAGCTTCAAGGACAGACAATCGATAGAATTACCTACTATTTGAATGATGGAACCGCCCGTTACATCAGTACCAATATTCCGGTGCACTACAGTTCCAGAGGTGCGTCCGTTTCTGTTGCAGACGCAGGAAACACTGCACTGGAAACGACGGTCACTACGGCAGACTTGCCGGATGGCTTTGTGCCGAGTTACGCCGTGACAAAGGGTGATGAGGATCTCAGTGCATTCAACTTCATGGTTGCCGATGGAAAACTAACTTGGGAAGGAACACCTGCTTTCGGCGTTTACACACTGACAGTCAGTGACGGTGGCGGAAAGTATGCGCCGGTTTCCACGACATTTGAACTGAAAACATCGGATGTCTATGCCAAATATGACGCAGAGAGGAAGGTTCTTGTCAAAGCGTCTGATGAAATTACAGACGAGCAGTTTACCGCCTATCTGAATGCAATTTCCGTGGTATCTGTTGACGGAACGGATTATGCGGCTTCCGGGAAAAACGCCGTTAAAATTATTCAGGACAACGGCGCGGTTGATATGACTGTGGCGCCTTTCAACAAGGGTGCTGGAGCGACGTACAGCATAGTTGTAAAAGCAACGGGCTATCAGGATCTGACGTTCAGCATCATAACGCCCAGAAAGAGTAGCAGCTCGTCCTCCAGTTCCACCACCACGACCAACACCGTTTCCGCGTCCACTGCGTCGAACGGTAAGGTAACGCTGGACAAGTCCACTGCCAAGAAGGGTGATACTGTAACCATCACCGTTACCCCGGACGCTGGTTACGAGCTCGGCAAGTTGACCGTAACCGATGCAAAGGGCAACACGATTGCCGTTTCCAAGAAGTTCGACAACCAGTACACGTTCACCATGCCTGACGGCAAGGTTACGGTCGTTCCGACCTTCACGAAGGTTGCAGACGAGAAGCCGTCTACCAACGGCTATGTTGATGTATCCTCCTACGCATGGTACAACGATGCAGTTCAGTACGTCGCTGACAAGGGCCTGATGAGTGGCACCGGCGACAATAAGTTCTCTCCGAACGCTTCGACGACCCGCGGTATGCTGATGACCGTTCTTGCACGCTACGCAGGCGAGGACACCACCGGCGGCGCTACTTGGTGCGAGAAGGGCATGAATTGGGCGAAGGCTAAGGGCGTATCCGATGGCACGAACCCGAATGCCGACATCACCCGTGAGCAGCTTGTCACCATGCTGTATCGCTACGCCGGTTCTCCGGCTGCAAACGGTTCGCTGGATAGCTTCTCCGATGCCGCAAGCGTCAGCAGCTACGCTGTAAACGCAATGCAGTGGGCGGTTGCGAACGGCATCGTGAACGGCTCCAACGGCAAACTGAACCCGCAGAACAACGCAACCCGCGCACAGGTTGCCGCAATCCTCATGCGTTTCTGCGAAATGAGCAAGTAAACCTCATACAGACAAAAAGCACAGCCGAAGCTGTGCTTTTTCTGTTTCTCCCCCATTTTGATCTATATATTATATCAGTAGAAGCTCCTGGGATATTCTCAGGAGCTTACTTTTTGTCAAAAAGGAGGAAGCGAAAATGTTCAACAATCAAAAATTCCTGACGCGCGGCGTGATGGCTGAGATTCCATCGTGGCTGACAAACCTCATGTGGCACATGGTGCTCACGATGGAGGTCGAGGAAAAAGACTATCTGCAAGTGTTCACCTTAACCAAAACCGCAACCGGTCAGCACATTGTCCACGAGCAGGAACAGCCGCCGTACCGTTACGAGCTCGATGTACCGTGTGACGATGCGATAAACGCGAAGGTGTTCGTCATCGACGATTTGACGCATTCTACTATGCTGCTTGCCGAAGAATATTAAGATTTACTAAACAAAATGGAGGAACAACCAATGAAAGAAACAAGAATTTGTGCAAACTGTGGTGCGGAGCACCCGATTGAAGATATGTTTGAAGTGGAGGGAGACTGGCTCTGTGAGGACTGCGCCGACCGGTTGACCGTAATCTGCGACCACTGTGCCGAGCGGGTCTACGAGGAGAACGCTGTTGAGGATGACACCCACACGCTCTGTGATCACTGCTTCGATGAGTATTACGTGCGCTGCGATGATTGCGGCCGCATTATTCATCGTGACAGCGCGTACTGGGACGGTGACGACAACGCTTACTGCGCGTCCTGCTGGGACGAGCACAGCGAGGTCATCCACGAGTACAGCTACACGCCAGACCTTGTGTTCCACGGAAAAGGTCTGCGTCATTTCGGCGTAGAGCTCGAAATTGACGACGGCGGCACGGTCAACAGCAATGCGCAGAAGCTCCTTGACATCGCGAACGCCAACGCCGAAAACCTGTACATCAAGACGGACGGCAGCCTGGATGAAGGCTTGGAACTTGTCACTCATCCGATGACGCTTGAGTACCATTTGACTGAAATGCCGTGGGCAGAAGTTCTCCGCAAGGCCCGTAGCATGGGTTATTTGAGCCACGCGGCCGGGACTTGCGGCCTTCATGTTCACATCTCCCGCTTGGCATTCGGCTGTACTTATGAGCAGCAGGAAGCCGCGATTGCTCGCTTGCTGTACTTTGTCGAAAAATTCTGGGCGGAGCTGCTGCGCTTCAGCCGCCGCACGCAGGCTCAGATGAACCGCTGGGCAGCGCGGTACGGCATCCGCCTCACCCCGTCCGAGCAGATGAACCACGCAAAGAATTCCTGCGCTGGACGTTATACGGCGGTCAATCTCACGAACGCGGATACGGTCGAAATCCGCATGTTCCGCGGTACATTGAAGCTGAATACTCTCAAAGCCACCTTGCAGATGGTCAATCATCTCGTCGAGGTGGCTGTTTCTATGTCCGACACTGCCGTGCAAGAGCTTAGCTGGTTCGATTTTCTCGACGAAATCAGAGAACCGGAGCTTATTCAGTATTTGAAGGAGCGTCGTCTTTACGTTAACGAACCTGTATCTGCAAGCGAGGAGGAGTAATATGTGCAGTTTATTCGGTTTAATCGACTTTAAGGAGTGCCTGAGTACCCATACGAAAAACAAAATCCTGAACACTCTCGCAAGAGAGTGCCAAGTTCGCGGTACGGACGCGACAGGTATTGCCTACAGCTTCAACGGCCGTCTGCGCATTTATAAGCGCCCCCTTCCCGCTCGAAAAATGAAGATTCACATTCCACACGGTGTGAACGCGGTCATGGGTCATACCCGTATGACCACACAGGGCAACGCGCAGTTCAACCAGAATAATCATCCGTTTCTCGGCAAAGTTGACGGCAGCAGCTTTGCTCTCGCGCATAATGGCGTTCTCTGGAATGACAAAGAACTCCGTATGGAAGAAAATCTCCCGATGACAAGTGTTGAAACGGACAGCTACGTTGCCGTACAGCTTCTTGAACAGCAGAAAACCCTCGACTTCGACAGCCTACAAGCTATGGCTGAAAAGGTCGAGGGTTCCTTTGTCTTTACGGTTCTAGATAAGGACAACTCCATCTGGTTCGTGGTCGGAGACAATCCGCTTTGCGTGATGTTCTATGGTGGCTTCTTGATTTACGCTTCCACTCAGGAAATACTCTGCAAAACCATCAAGAAGCTGAGACTAAAAGCGCCCACCGATATTCTGGAGCCAAAGGAGGGCGAGATTTTGAGAATCGACCGAGCAGGCCGTATCACTACCGGGGCATTTGCGCCGAGAACCAGCTATGAGCATTGGTGGCGGCGTTATTCTCCATATTACCGCGACTGCTGCACAGATACACCCGTGAACTACGATGACTTATTCAGCGTTGCAAAAGCCTTTGGTGTCTCTGCTGATGAGGTGCAGGCACTCTTGGATTACGGCTGCTCCGAGGAAGAAATCGAGGAAATGCTGTATGATCCTACTCTGTTGCACGAAATGACCGGAGAACTGCTCTACGCGTATTAAGGAAAGGAGATGTTGCTTATGATTCCGCTCGGTCCAATCTTCCAAGCCGTTGGCGCTGTTGTTGATTTAATCATTGAAGCTGTCGAAAACTTTTCTGACAACTGAAACGAGGTGAGAAGATGAACGCAGGAAAAGTCATTCTCGGTGCGCTGACTATTATCGGTCTGCTGGCCGATATCATTGACGATGACTAAACACAAAAATACCGACTCATCAAGAGCCGGTATTTTTTGAGCGTGTCGTTAGGGTATGCCCATCTGAAACAACGAAAAACTATGTCAATAGGGTCGTTTTCGGGCTTTTGAAATATGTCAAAATGTGCGGCGATCCTATTGACATAAATGAGTTTCAAAGGTATTTCTCATTGATCTTATGCAGGCAATCCTGTAAAGTTGTGCTGCCGTTATAGATAGCAAGGCACATTGCCCGTATTTCATCGGTCATCTCCAGTCCTTCCATGCGGCAGGACATGGCAATGTTATTAAGAATTTCGGTAATCTTAGTCTGTTGTATATTCGGCATAGTAAGCAATTCTCAAATTAACCGCATTTCAACTGCTCGATAAGCTTGTCAAACAGCGATACAAACTCGCTCTCAATCTGCGAGTAAATTTCCTGTGCGGTTGCATCATCATAAAGGTGCGAGGTCTGGTCGCGAGCATTCGGCAATGCAATCCACGCCTGTTCATCGTCGATCAGGCCATATGAGAACGCCTTGCGCATAGTCGCTTTCGGACTGTTTAACTCTGTAAAACCTTGGTCAAGTAAGAACTCACGAGTGGTTTTCCACGCCAGTTCGCAGGTGAACTCAAAACGCTGGATTACACCATCGCGAATGATTTTGGCCGGATTCTCTTGATACGCCTGCACGCCTTCACGCAAGCGTTCTACAGCATTGGTGAGATTTTCGAATTTCGTATTGTAACGGTCCAGCAAGCAAATCCCGTCCTTCTCTATATTTTGAAGCAATGCGGCATCGGTATGTTCGCTGACAAACACCAGATCAACCGAATACAGCGAGTCCAGATCATTTTCGACAGCATCGCTGAATTGCGCACGCTGCTGCGACGTGCAGCCCCATACCGCAAAATCGTAGTCGCTACGGGCGCGATAATCGCCGCGGGCACGCGAACCGAATAATACCAGTTTCGGCACTCCATAACGGTGCGCTAACTGTTTTACCTGTTCGATTGTCTTATCCATTAGCGTCACCGTCCTTATTATTTTCATTATACCATACTTAAAGGAGAGATACACCATGAAGATTGGATATATCCGCGTCAGCACTGAGGAGCAGAACACAGCTCGACAGGAAGTTCTGCTGCGCGAGCTCGGCGTTGACGAAGTTTTCATCGACAAGGCCAGCGGCAAGAATGCCGATCGACCAGAACTCACCCATATGATGGAGTACGTCCGCCGCGGCGATACGGTAATCGTAGAGTCGATCAGCCGCTTTGCGAGAAACACGCGCGACCTGCTTGACCTCGTGGAACGGCTGACCGAGAAACAGGTGGAATTCGTCAGCCGCAAAGAGGCTATCGACACAACCACGCCAACAGGAAAATTTATGCTCACCGTATTTGCAGCAGTCGCGGAGCTCGAACGCGAGTATATTCTCCAGCGCCAGCGCGAAGGTATCGCCATCGCCAAGGAACAGGGCAAGTACACCGGCCGTAAGCCGATGCCTCTGCCGGACAACTTCGAGCGGGTCGTTGCGCGATGGCGTGCAGGAGAGATTACCGCGGCTGAGGCCATGCGGCAGACTGGGCTGAAGCCTAATACCTTTTACCGAAGATGCTCCAAGGTTTCTTCTGCATCTCAACATATCTAAATGCGAGTGAATTCTATAAAACGAGCGCAGACATTTCTGCCTGCGCTCGTCAGATGATGTATGGGGATTTTACTGAATCAGCCATCGATAATCCTGTCGTCTGTCAATCACATATTCAACAAAGACCTGTTCTCCCTTGATCTGATAGATGAGCATATACCATTTGCCAAACACCATTTTGCTGTACCTTTCTGTTGTGAAAACGCTCGAACGCAAGATTGGATATTATACTCAAATGGCACTTTATCTTGAATCTCAGGAAAAATACAGCTGGGTCTCTCGTGATTGAGAGGCCCGGCTGCATTGTGCTTATATGTCGGCAGCGCAAAACAAGTTTTGCTCATCTATACTCCTGGATTATATTTGATCTCGCCGTCTACACGAGAGAATTTGCTGAAGAACTCCTCCCAGATACGGAAACTCATCTCAGTCATGGTCGCATGCGGCATATAGTCCACCCAAGTGAAATTCACCATCGGCGCGCCGTCGCCGCGGCGGTAGGTCAGATCGTTCCAGCGGCCATGCACCGTCCAGCCGGTCGAGAAATCGTCCGGCATCTCGGGCATCATATGGTTGATGCCACGCCAGATGCGCAGGCTGTTGCCGGTCTCGTTGTCCGCCGTTGGTTTGTTCGGCAGCAGCCAAGCCTCCTGTTCGCCGCCGAACATCCAGATCGGTACCGGAACATCTTTACGGCTTACGATCTCAGGCAGGGCACGGATATTCATATCCGGCATTTGAAAAACAATACCCGAACAGGGCGCGACCGCCGCGAATACCTCGCTCATCGCCATCGCCAGAACCTGCGTCATGACCGAGCCATGCGAATGGCCGGTCGCATAAACGCGGCTGCGGTCAATCGCATGCGCCGCGCAGGTTTTTTCCAGCATCGCGCGGAAGAACTCCAGTTCATCCGGTCCGTCCGGCGCATTGTGCATGAAGTTCCATGCCGGCAGCGGCACATTATCCGGGTCGCACGCCTGATTGCTCATCAGCATCTGTCCCGGCGTTGCCGAAGGATGCACCACAATAAAGCCATGCTTATCCGCAACCTTGTACCACTCGGAATTGCCCGCGTAGATTTCGCCTGCGCAGGTATAGCCGTGCATCGCGAATACCAACGGAACCGGCTTTTCCGGCTGCGCCTTGACCTGCTCCGGTACGTAAACATACCATTCGCGCATCCAGCCGCCGATCCCCTCGTAATGGTATTCCATACCGAGGTCGGCCACCGGGTCCTTTGTGACGCGCAGGTCGCCGCCCGGGCCGCTCATCCAGCGGCGCTGCCGGTACAGGAAGTCCTTCCAAATCCGACGCAGCAGCGGATTGGCATAATCCGCGGAAGCGCCTGCGATTGCGCTCGTACAAACGCGGAATGCCTGCTTTTCCTGATTGGGTGCGTAGGGCGGCTCCTCCGTGCGGACATATTCCATCACGTCGGGCATGATCTGGTGCCCCGTTTCCGTGATGCCGCAGGACGCGCGCCAGTAAGCCGCCGTACCATTGTCCGTCCCGGTCGGGACTTCCGGATCGTCGATCACCCATGCAGGCATCGGGATATCGCTTTTTTTGAGGTTCAGACGGTGTGTTTCGTCGATAAAGCCGTCCAGATTGGTGCAGAAATCCGCTGCCGCCGCCTTGCGGTAGTCCTCCGGCACCTCCGAGCCACCCACACTGACCACGCCTGCCCACACGGCGGGATTGTACATCGCCGCCATGTTGGCCATCACGCCGCCCTCGCGGCAGCCGGTCAGGTAAAACTTGGACTCGTGCACGCAGAACTTCAGCCGCTGTGTGCCCGCGAGATACACCTGCTCAATGTATGCTACATCGCCGTCCGGCTTGCCGTAAGGCTCGTCAAGCTGCCATTTGCCGTTTTCCGGCTCGAGAAAAAACAAGATCAGCTTTTCCTTAGTCTCCTCGGTATCCGCAATCATACGCCAACCGCTCTCACGCCACAGGTCATCCGCTGTCTTGCCGTTCTCCGGCAGAACCAACACACCTGCCGTCGAGGGGCGCGCCCCCTCCGGGATATACAGCAGATACCGGCGCGTTTTGCCGCCGACCTCAACGGTTTCCTCGAACGTGCCCTGATACAGGGGCTTGAAGGGATCCTTGGGATCTACTTCATATTGATAGTTCTGATACATTGCGATTCTCCTTGTCAGTCTGCCTGCTTGAGCATACCCTTCTGCTCCATATCCGAAATCATGCCGTCATACTGCTTGTCCAGCTTATAGGCCAGCATCAGTACTGCGATAACTGCCCATGAAAAAACGGCGCCCCAAATGTACAGGTTTTCAACCATCGCAACCGCTGAGGGGATTTCCTGCTCTAGACCGGTAAAGCCCGACATATCCATCAGCTGACCGACAATCGCGCCTGCAATACCGCCGCCAAACTTCTGACCGACCGTAGCTGCGCTAAAGATAAGGGCTTGTACGCGCACACCGGTCTTCCAGTGGCCGTAGTTGACAACGTCCGCCATCATGGTAAACACGCAGCCGAACAGGGGCGCCTTGCCAATGCCGCGCACCGCTGCGATCACAGCTACAAAGGCCGGGTTGGCCGGAACTGCCAGCAGTGTAAGCTGAGCGACCATGGTCAAAACTGCACCGGCGAGAACCAGATTGCGCTTGCCGAACTTCTTGATGAACGGCGCAAGAAACATAATAACGATGGTTCCCGGGATACCCTCCGCCAAGTTGAGCATGCCATAGTATTCTTCGTTGCCAAGGATATACTGCGAATACCAAGTCGCACAGGTGCCGTTGACCGTCTGATAAACAGCAAGGAACAGCGCGGTCAGCAGGAGCATGATAAAGTACTTATTGTGGATCAGTGCGCCAAAACGGACGCTTGCCGGCAGCTTTTCTGCTTCCTGTGCTGCCTGGGTGTTGACGCGTTCCTTAGTGCCGAAGAAGCACCACAGCAGCAGGCCGATAGCGACTACCGAGTAGATGAGCGTTACCTTAATCCACGCTGCCTGATCGCCGCCCATGCGGTTGATGATGGGCAGGGAGGCCGCAGAAACGATCATGTTGCCAATCGGCGACATCGCCATGCGGAACAGGTTGATCTTAGCCAGATCCTGCTCGTTGCTGGTCATCAGCGGAGCCATTGCGCCATACGGCAGGTTCAGTGCAGTGTAGACAACCGTTGTACACAGGTTATAGGTGATGAAAATGTAGATGGCCTGCACAGCCGCTGTTGCATTTGCGGGCAGACAGAACAGCGCTACGGCGGAAATGCCGTACGGAAGTGCCATCCAGAGAACCCACGCTCGGCCTCGTCCGTGCTTGGAATGCACCTTGTCCATGATGAGGCCGATCGCCACATCGGAAATACCGTCAAAAATGCGCGAAATCAGCATGATCATACCGACCAAAGCCGCCGATACGCTCATGACGTTGGTGTAGAAGTACGTGATCAGACCGCTGGTGAGTGCGAATACGACGTTGCATGCAACATCGCCCATGCCGTAGGAGATCTTTTCAAAGATGCTGGTTTTTACATTTGTGCTTGCATTGCTCTGCACAGTCTGTTTTGCTGATGCCATGTTTTTCTCCCCTTTTCTTTCTTGTGTGAGCGTTTTCCTGCAGGTCTGCTCATTTTCATGCTTACAGTTTACTCGCAAATACAGAGAAGAAATACAGAAAAGCCGGAATATCGCTCCCGATATTCCGGCGGTTTCTTTGTATGACTGGGGATTTTTATGCGGTATAGTTCAGTTTTTTGGTATAGCTTTGCAAAAATCATGGATTTTCACAAATGATAGTTTTATCCATCTCTCTTTTTTAACACGATCAGACGAACCTCATGAGGCTCCAGCTCCGCCTGCAGGCGCAACGTACCCACGGTATCCGTATCCCGGATTTTACAGAGCGGCTGCGCCATGTCGTTCAGGTACTTCAAATCCTCCGGTGTCATAACTCCGGGAGCTCCCATCTCGATCCAACGGTCGAAGGTCGACCCGGCCGAACGGTTGATCGTCCAGATTTCCTGCCGATATATGCCTGGATCCAAACCACACAGCTCCAATTCGATTTTAAGCCGTCCGTCGCTCTCGAACACCTTGTAGGCATCGTGCGGATCGGTCAGCTTCTGGTAGCGGTAGCGATACAGCGCATCATAATGGCAGTAATGATACAGATAGACCTGAATTGTATTTTCTGATTGGGAGACAAACCAGCCCTCACCGGAAGCAATTTTGCGTTCACCGATTCGATTCAGCATCCGCAGTGCCTGATATCCCGCCTTGGGTATGCCGTTGATGGTAAACAGACCGTATCCGCCATGAAATACGCCGCCCGGCACCAGCCATTCGTCAAGAAAGTCGGTCAGCAGCCAGTAGCCGAGATATTGCGCCTGATCGTAATTCTGCAGAGCATTTTTGATCAGCCATGCCGCCTTATAGCAGGTGTCCCCCGAAATATCACGCTGCCATAAGGTAGAGTTCCACTCCTCAACCACAATCGGGCAGTCTGCAAAGCCAATTTCCTGCCGAATACGGTCCAGCCGCTGCAGAAAGTGCAGGGTAAAACTACTGTCCTTACTCAGCACCGACGGCATCGAGGTCTGTTTAGAGGTAAAATAGAAGAAATCACTATCTTGTGCAAAGTCTTCGTGCGGGTAGCATTGCACCGTGATGAAATCCGGCGGACAGCCGTGCTCCTTTACATCGAGAAGAAATCGGCGCAGACCATCCGGTGCAAGCGAAATACCCGGAAAACAACCGGCACCTCCCAGCTTTAGTTCGGGATCGATCATTTTGATCGTTTGATAGGCTGCTTCAAACATCTTGCAATAGTCCTCGTGTGACATGACCGGCGATGTATACTGCAGTCTGCTGTAATTCATCGAAAACACGGTGAATCGCCATTTGCGCACATTCGCCAAACCGTATTTGTCAATCCAGTGCGACAAGCACGCCTGCACCAACGCCTGCCACTTTTCCGAATCATTATACATGCTGATACAGATTGCCGGATTGTCGAACATGGTATACTGCGTTTTTGCCAGCTTGGACGGCATATAACCGAGTTCCACATACGGAATCAGCCCAATCTCCTGAATAAAGTCAAACAGCAGATCCGCATAGGCAAAGTTAAACCACGGCGAACCATCCTCGTTTTCCTGATAAATATGCATATCATCATCGAAAATGCCGTGAAACCGAAGATAGGTAAAGCCAATCTCCTTCTGCGCACGGCGCAGCTGCTCCTGCACCGAGCCGATCAGACCGTCATGCGCGTAGCCGATGTTCACCAGCTGCCGCCAGCTTTGCCGAATCGGTTCTCCGTCCTGTGCCTCAGGCAGCCGAATCGTTTTTCGGATGACGGTCGGCGGGCTGTCCGAACGCAGGCTTGCGCCGTCTGCATACTGCAGAAGCTCCTGCAGCCAGTCCGAAATATCCGCTTTGGGAGGCTCTATCGTATTTGCAGGCTGTTTCAGCTGCTGGCGGTACTTGCCCGGTGTGCAGCCGTAGGCTTTCTTGAAAAAGTCGATGAACGAGTTGTCGCTCTTGAAGCCGTTGCGGTAGGCAATCTCGGTCACCGAGTCTGTGCCTTTGAGGTCGTTGACCGCATGGGACAGCCGCAGATCAACCAGATACTTGGTAAATGTGGTCCCCACATACTTTTTGAACACACGCGAGATATAGCTTTCCGACACATACAGCCGTGCTGCCGTCTCGGACAGTGAAATCGACTGATTCCACTGCGTATGGATCATTTTCAGTGCAGATTCCAGCAGTTTCAGTGTGTTGATGCTCTCTTCCGGCTGAACCGAGTCCGCTGTGGAAAACCGGCTCCACAGCAGAGAGGCCAGCGATACCGCCTGCCGCTGCAGCTCCGCCTGATTGGTCTGCTGAAAATACAGCCGGAACAGTGTCGCACACCGTCTGCGAATGTCCTGCGCGACCGAATCCTTCAGTGTGCTACGGGACAGATAGCAGTCGATCATTTGCCGCGGCGACCAGTCAGCCTTTTGCAGAATTTCGGGCGAAAGCGTGATCTGCAGCACGCCTGCATTCTCTCCACTGACAGCGCGATACAGCGTGAACGGAGATACGGCGTACACTTCAGAAGCACCGACGGTGTAGCTTTCCTGTGCAGTAGAAATCGTATACTGTCCATGCAGACCAAAAAACAGCGATACGCCTGCATCCATTGTGATCGAAATATTCTCGTGATGCAGTACACGGAATATGATATGCCCCTGATCCATTGTTCAACGCCTCCTGCCGCAGTGTCCTGCTGATAGCAACAGCATAACACAGCTTCAGCAGATTTGACAACCGAAATTGTTCGGCAGGGCAAGAATTCGTCTTGACAGAACATCGCTCTTCTGCTAATATACAATGTATTGTATATTATATAAAAATCAGGTGATATTCATGCAGTCTACCTATATTCTCTCCCGAAAGATACAGCAGCTATCAAATACCATCACACAGCGGCGCAATCGCGATCTGAAAAAACTTGATCTGACCGCCGATCAGGCAGACGCGCTTCTGTTCTTCCACGCCCACCCGGAAAGCGCCGCCGCAGACCTGAAAACACACCTTGGTGTCACGCATCAGGCGGCGCGCGCCATTGTGGAACGCATGGTGAACAAGAGCCTGCTCACCACCCGCATCTCTCCGCATGATGCACGCTACAAAACCGTGACGCTTACCGCGCAGGGTGAGGAGCTGTACGAGACCATGCAGCGCAATTGCACCGACTTCGGCGATGTGCTGCTCGATCATATCAGCGCGGCTGATCGAGATACACTGCTTGCGCTCATCACACAGACGTTGGACAATCTGAAAAACAGCTAAAGGAGAATGCACATGGAAACATCTGAAAACACCGGCAAGCGTGCCGTTTGGTACATTGTCGGTCTTAATCTGATCGCGGCGGCCGTTGTGCTGAACGTGCGCTACAACGTCGGTGTGGCGGCATTCAGCTCGGTTATGTATGCCATTTCGGAGATTTATCGCATTTCACTCGGCACCGCGTCCATCATCTGTTATCTGATTTTTGTAGTGATGCAGTGCATTCTGTCGCGCAGAATTACACTTACTTATCTGCTCGAAATCCCGCTTTCGTTCGCATTCGGCGTGCTGACCGATGTGTACGATTGGCTCATTCCTGTGCTGCCGTTCGCGCTGCCCACGCGGCTGCTTTGCTTTACGCTGACCATGTTTGTCACCGCGGCCGGCGTATTTCTGTGCGTGAAGAGCAAAATGGTGCTCACGCCGACAGACGGTATTGTGAACACCATTTCCGAAGTATTTCATCTGCGGTTTTCCGCGGTCAAGAACTCGTTTGACCTTTCTATGGTTGCGATCAGCGCCCTGCTGTGTATCATCAACCACAGCCCGTTTTACGGCATCGGTGTAGGAACCGTGCTGTCTGCGCTGATGCTCGGACGTATTATCAAGCTGTACGAAGTGCTGTAGCGCGTAAAGGCATAACGCAGATTATGTATTTCGTGTTTACACAGTGCAGATATCGCCTTCGCTCCGGTTTTTAGTTATAGATTGAATTATAAGTTTTCTTCGAAAAACTCCATAATTCCAGCTCTTAGCACTCTTCACTCCTGACCAATCTTCACGGCCGGGAGTTGTTTGTTTCTCTATATTCTTGCAATGATCTTTTGCGTCCCAATGGAAGAAATCTATATAATGTAGTAAAGGCAGGTGAGTGCGTTGTATGGTTTTATTGAAACTGCGACGAGTATTCCGTCACTGCTTTCAGCTATGAGCAAGGGCGACGCAATGAAATGGTATCAGCCGGAAACCGATTGCTATGTCAAAGCGAATCGCGTCGATCATGGGCGTGAATATCAGGATGCCATTGCAGAAGTCATTGCTTCGCGTGTTGGTGAACTGCTGCATATTCTTGTCGTGCAATATCAGCTATGCCGCATTCGTGTAGACGATGAAAAACTCCTGCTTGGTACGATTTCGCACAACTTCTGTCACAAGAACGAGAGTTATATTTCGTTTGAGACCATGGTGGAAAGTTCGGATGCGCCCATTCAATGGGCTGTTTCCGCAAAAGAAAACTATGCGCTTGTCATTGACCTGTTTCGTACGCTGACCGGGCTGGATGCACGAGACTATCTGAACACCATGCTGCTGTTTGATTTCCTGATCTGCAATGAGGATCGTCATCTGAATAATTTTGGCGTTCTCAAGGACGAAACAGATGGTTCATACCGTTTTCCACCGTTGTTTGACAACGGTTATGCACTTGGTTTCATGCAGGCGGAGCATCGTCCGGTTGAACAATATCTGTATTCCTGCAAAGCCAAACCATTCTCTACGAGCTTTTCCAAACAGCTGCACTTGGTAAATCAGCTCCCGAGCGGGATTGTCCTGCCGGACAGCATTCCGGATACCGTATTCGATGGTCTGCCGCTGTCTGCACAGATGCTCGACTATTGCCGTACGATTCTGCAGATAAGATTGCAGCAGCTAAAGGAGTATTTCGCATGAAACCTGTTGATTTCACAATCTATTGGGAAGAGACGCCCGTAGTACAGGTCTGCTATGATGAGAATAACAAGCCGCAGTTTACGGTGCTCAATCCTTCCCATTTGCCGGTGCTGCTGTTCGGCATGAACGGCAAGGCGACGCCGACGGCTGCACGGCTGGATAAATTCTTCGCCGACCGGTGTTTCCCATCCACGCGGCAGAATGCCAAAGAGCTGCTCGCCATCGCCGGACTGACGCTCTACCAGCCAAAACTGATCTGCCGCAAGACGCACGGTATTGTCGCGCACGACCACTACTGGATCCGCTATGCGGATGATCCGTCTGACCTCAGTTACGCCTCTCTGATGCAGGAGATGAGTAAGGCGGTAAAGGCTGTTCCCAGCGCCACACCATCACAGCGCCACATCGGATAAATTTGATATTCAAAAGTAACCGCCAGGTTTCTCCGACATGAGGAACCTGGCGGTTATCTTTTGTTATTTACTTTCCAGCAGCCAATCAATCAGATTCAGCGACTTGATTCCTTCATAGGACGAATCCAGACCTGGATTGAGTGAAAGTACGATTTTTTCGTAGTTGTCGGCAATTTTCTGCAGCGGAGCAAGCTCGCGCGCACGCACGGTTTCGCTCTCCATGGATTCCGTTACCTGCACATACAGCTTTTCATCGGCCTTGGTTGCAATGAAATCGACCTCGGCAGTGCCGACCTTGCCGATAGCAACATCATAGCCGCGGCACAGCAGCTCGAAATAAACGACGTTCTCAATCGCGTGGCCGCTGTCACGGTTGCGGAACCCGAGAAGATAGTTGCGCAGACCAATGTCTACGATGTAATACTTGCCCAGTGTGCGCAGAAACTCCTTTCCCTTGATATCAAAACGCTTGATATCGTAGAAAAAGTATGCTTCAAGCAGCGCATTCACATAGGCCTGAACCGTATGCGCACTGGGCTTTGTCTTGCGGTGGCCCTCGTCGAGCAGGCCTTCGTTGACCAGCGTATTGCCGATGGAGGATACGGAAACCGAACTGCCGATATTATCTGCTAAAAACAGAATAATTTTTTTGAGCAGAATGGCGTCTGTGATCTGTCGCTGACCTCTGCGCTTTTCGCGCTCTAGAATATCACGCACAATAACGGTCGAATAAATGCCGTCCAGCAGGGTAAGGGCCTTGTCCTGTTCCAACCCGACATCTGCAATACCCGGCATGCCGCCGTACCGCATATAGGCGTCAAAAATCTCACGCAGCTCGTAATGGGTACCGTCGGCATCAACTGCCTGCTTTTTCGTACCGCCGAGCGCGCTTTTGACCTCTTGAATAGTGAAACCATGGAAATCGATAAACTCTGCAAACGACAGCGGCAGCATTTTGATTTCCACACAGCGGCCGGACAGATAGGTGGAATATTCCGACGAAAGCAGGTAGGCGTTGGAGCCGGTGATGTAGATGTCGCAATCCAAATCCACGCGAAACGCATTGATCGTGTTTTCCCAGCCTGCCATACGCTGCAATTCATCGAAAAACAGATACATCCGCTTGCCCGGCAGTGAACGCTCTTTCACATACTGATACAGGTCATCTGAGGTCATTTTGATGAACTCGTAGGATTCGAAGTTTATTTCGATGATCTGTTCATCATTGACACCGTTCTCACGCAAATGGGCAGCCATCAGCTTGAGCAGACTGGATTTGCCGCAGCGACGAATGCCGGTCACGACCTTGATCGGCTCGGTGTCCTGAAAGGCGATGAGCTTGTTTAGGTAGATATTTCGTTTTCTGAGCTTGTGTGAAGCGATCATACGGCAACCCTCCTGATAAAAGCATAGCATAAATGATTTTAAATTTCAAGTTTATGCTATGTAATGCACAAATTATATAATCAAATGTGATTTGTGCAATTAGTATAGCCGTAGATCGACTTGATGATTCATTCCACTGAAGGGGGACTTCTATATAGTATAAAGAACAGATATCCCCCCTTGATAGATATTCGCGCACCGCAAGGATTTAGAGCAGCGACAGCATCTCCTCACGCAGGAAGTAGATTAAGTTGCTGATCATCTGGTAGAAGGCAGCGGCAGCAAAATAACTTGTTAAGGATTTAAATTTATCCATATTTTCTAGAACGATATATTTAAATGACTTTGTGCGATTTATATCATTAGTGGCTTGTAAGCGGAGTTCTTTCTTAATCCAATTAATAAATGCGAGTGGATCATGGTATACCTGCATAAGTTGGATATAGTCAGATGTTTCCCAGTTCCATTGAATAATACTTTCTTGTAGTTGTAGAATAGCCATTCGTTGTTCTGCGGTAAGGATAGTGTGTTTCTGAGGATTAGTGCGTTGTTCTTTAAACCATAGCGGATAGAGAAGTTCTCGATGCTGTTCTATAGTTTCAGAAAAGTATAGGATATCCTTTGCCAACATATTGTAATTCGAGTTATATGCAATAGGTTTATGAGATTTACTGCCAATTTCAGTAAAGAATCCAATGCCGGATAAGTTATATCCGCGAACCTTCAAATATTCGTAGATATAATCATATTGATATTTGAGCTGCAGTTCCGGATGGTCTGCGGACGGGACAGGTATACCTTGAAAATTGTGAGGTAGTATCTGGAGTAATTCTTTTCGAGCAATGTTCAAACCTTCTGTTTTCTTTATTTTCTCAAAGTATTCGATTGCTTCTACCATACCAAGTCCAGTTGAACACGTATCATTTAATTCCTGCAATGCTAAATACAAATTTTCAATGGCTTTTTTTACGTGAGAAGTAGGCTCGACACCACATTCGAGAGTTAATCTTGTGCGAGGTTCAAGAACTCTTTTAATCCACAGTGCTAACTTATAGCCAGGTTCTTTTTGTAAGCAGTTCATCAACTCATCTTTTTTGGAACGAGATAATTTTTGATGCCGTAACTGATATAAAATGTTCAGTATAGTATTATCTGATTTAGCCTGATTAAATTCTGAAGTCTTCCCTTGGGAGTATAGTCGCATATGGTTGTATTCATCATAACTATGTGAAATATCGGCGTAACTATCATCGCTTGCCAGGTCGATAGCCATCATATTCAAATTTTCTGCATCAAGAGGTGTTTCTTGAAAACCGTGATTTATATCGTAGCAGTCGAATATATGATTTTCATCGCAGTTGCGATTGTATAAGGATACAAGAAAATATAGGCGCAGAAAGTTGGGCTCGGCATGTATATTGATTCGATTCCAAATCGAGTTTGGACGATCATGAAAGATTTTTGCAATTTTATTGAACAGATCGACGTAATGATCTTCTGAAAATAGCATTCTTTCTTCTTGAGTAAAGAAGAGTGTAGGGCAGAACTGGGTGTTGGAAGCAGGTATTGACGAATGATTGTCCAGCAAAAATTTACGATTTTTTGTAAATGCAATAAAGAAATAAAAATGGAGAATCGTAAAATAATGCGGATACTGAATCATCGCGTATATTAAGTTGTGTATATTTTGTTTGATTATTTTTTTAGGCTCAGCACAATGGAAACTATTTGCATTTTCTTCGTAGAACAGATTAACTAATTGGTTTATTTCCGTTTCACCTTGTGTGGTCAGTACAGAATGTATATTGGATATCCGAGATGGTATCTTTTGAAGATTTTCAGTAGGAGCATTGAATTCTGCCATTGGCTTACAGATTTTGCAATACTCTCTTATATAGCTATACCAGCTTTGCTTTTGATGATGCAGAGACAAAATTTTAAAACTTGATTGCTCTTGAGCTTCATTATATTTCCAAAAACGTTCCTTAATCCAAGATTTCAGGATTGAAAAAACGGATAATATTAAAGACTTTTCGTCCTTATCTTCGGAGATTTTGTATTTGTATGTAAGAATGATAAGAAGTTGTATGCAATCCATTAAGGCATGTTCTTTGCTCAGTTCACGCTTCATTATATTTTTGCGTTTTAATAAGTTGTGTATTCGATTTAACTTTTTGAAAAATGGTGTATTTGTAGCTTTATTTGTTTTGGGTGCGTCCATGACATTCCATAGGGAATATACATTTTCATGGAATATTTCACCTTTTACTTCCATACGATTTTCTCCTAATTCTATAGTATAAAAACTTGGAAATGCTAGCATTGAAATTGCAGAAAAGGCAGCTTATACTCAGAATGAGCTTAAAAAACAGGCGCCTGAATCACTTATCAGGAGGTAATTATTATGATCATTAAGAACAAAAACACGATCCATCGCTCTTCCGCCGCTATTATTGGTGACGTAGCGGCCAAGCTGGGTTGCGATATTAGTGGCAGCACAGATGATGTGGATCTCTGCATGGTGACCCATTGCAAGCATCCCATCGGTTATGCAGTTCTCCGTGGCAATCAGTGGAGCCGGATTTCTGAACAGGAATTCAACAAGTTCAGCAAGCCCAGCAAGCACGTATACATCGAGTCCATCGATGTTTCGCTTGACCCCGACACGGCGCGGTTGCCGGGTTACCGGAACGCAAGCGGCTCGGATGCGTTCCAGGCGCTGTTCCAGCTGCCGGAGCTGTGCCAGAAAAACGCCACGCTGCTGATGCTGTTCGTCCTGTGCATTACCGCACCGCTGCTCTCTATTCTGTACCCGCTGTTTGGCGGCAGCATTGCCGTCGTACTTACCGGGATTCAGACCGTCTCCCAGTCTCCGGTTCTGCAGGAACTCCTGCGTACCTGCGGCGGTCCGGAGAAATGGAAAGGCAAGCACTGGACGGCTACTGTACCTCACAGCTGGCAGCCGCACCGTGAGCTTTGTGCAGCTCGGCCGAGTGATGACCTTGCAGATTATGCAAAGCTGAAGGTCACTGCCGGTAAGAAAAGTATGACGCTCCCAGCACCGGTTGTCAACCGTTTGGTCGCGCTGGAGAACAGTATCCCGCAGGCTGTGGTCAACACAGTAAGTAAGAGCTACCCGTTCTCTGTTCCTGTGGTATTGGGTCGCAAGCTGGCCGGCAGCGAACGTACAATTTTTACGTTGGACGGCAACGAGTTGTTAAACTACGACGAGGAAATGCTGCAAAGACTTTTCGCACAGCACAGCAATATCCAGAATACCCTGCGGAAGTTTGTTGTGCTCTGTCGTAAAAATCCGAAAGACTTTGCCGCAGAGATTGAGCGGCGTGCAGCGCGGTTTATCCCATCTAAACATGATGGCAGGTTTACATGTACCTCTGCTGATACAATGGTACATGTAAAGGCAAAATTGCTTGCCGTACTAGAAACGCTTTTGATTTGGGGTACTCAGCAAAACTACTGCATTTATGATGAGGCATCGGCGTTCTTTCGCACAGTTTGGGGCGCGATTCTCCCCGAAACGTCTCCCAAACCGCCGGAAGACACCACTGCAAAGCTCAATCCGGAAAATGCGTACACCTTCCTCCTGTTCTTCAAGAAGTATCTGCATGACCACATTGCAGGTATCCGTAAGGAAGGGGAAACATGGGATTCGCAGTCGGTGGCATGGCTGCGTACGCTCAAGAATCAGACAACTCTCTTGTTGATCTGTGGTCGCAGGAGCTTGCTCACCGCATATAAGGACTGGCTGCAAGAGAGGGACGTGGAACTCGACATTTCTGCCGAAGCGGCGTTGCAGGCAGCTTTAGCAGAGGACGGCATTCCGTTCCGCACCGGCGGACGCGACACGACGTGGAAGTACAAGCTGTCGCCTGCTGACAAGCCGCTGCCCTGTATGGGTGTCGCTCTCAATGACCTGCTTTCGCTGTTCAAACAGCATGAAATCAGCATCGGGAATGACCTTGGGAGCCTGTTTTCACTCGAATCGGACGACTGCAAAGCCGAAGCTGATTTTGTTGCAGAAATTGATGAATCGGAGGAGAATGAGGTATGAAAGATATCAAAAAATCTGCTGATTCGAGTTTCGGTGAAAACGAAGAGCTTCGGGCATTGGAGTGGAGCGCGTATTCTCCGCACTGTATTGACGACTTGACGGGACAAGTGATGAACGAGCTTGACGAGTACTTTTCTACACGCGGGTTAACATATCTATCTGGGCAGCGCGAGCTGCTCAGAGATACTGTCCGCCTGATGCTGGGCGAGGCGGAGGAGCCGGTCACGACCATTCCGCTCTTGCCGGGGATGGGCAAGTCTACGCTGGTGCGTGCGCTTGTCAAGGTGCTGACGCGCGAGTTCGTTCGCATGAGTGATTACGCCAAGTCGCTCGGCGGCGTTATCCTTGTCGTTGAGAAAACCGCCGAGGCGTACGAGCTGCGCGACTTGATACAGGAGAACGCTCCTAACCGCGATCTCGTTCGCGTGCTCGAGAGCCCGAACGATTTTAATATTGCCCATGGCGGCTGTCAGCGCAGCGATGTGCAGACGCGTGCAGAATGTCCCGGAAAAGATTGCCCTCAGGCGGCAGAATGCAGATTGCTGCATGCCGCTGATAAGGCCAATCAGACACCGTTCCTCGTCTTTATGCACGCTCGATACGATCAATATTATATCGAGAATCTGTCTGCTCTGCGTGAGTGGAGTTCCGGCGAGGAAATGATTTACACGCGGAAGCTGCTGATTGTTGATGAAGCACCGAATCTGATGAAAGTTTCTAAGCTTTCAACGAGTGTGATTGCTGCCTGTGAAGGAATGATTTCGACGTACAAACCCAGCTATGAGCTGAGCTGGGACAAGCCAAAACAGACGCTGCTGAGCACGCTGAACTATTCGCTCCGTATTCCGTTTCAAAAACTGCTTCGGCAGTATAAAGCGAACGGAAGTCGCATTGCAATGGCAACATCGGACGATTTCAATGCGGCAGCATTCGATTGGAGCAAGCTGGATCCGTTCTGCGATCAGCTGGAGCACTATGCCGGTCCGCGTTCCGACGAAATTATTGAGACGGTCAGCGTACTGTCAAAGCAGCCCGCTGCCTATCAAATCGGCCAGGAACACGAATTAACGGTTCCGCACTGCCGCCCGTTCGACATACGAGATGACTTGCGCACGTTCATTTTGAGCGGTTCAGCGTTTCTCTCGCCTGAATTGTATGAGAATCCTGAAGTCGATATACCTTCGGCAGATGTGCAGGAATCGTATCAGCGGCTTACCATTCATGTGCAGCGTTCCGACACCCGGTTCAGCGTCAGCAAGACCGCGATGGCGAATAAAACGACTCGGAACGTACTGACGGTCTGGCTGAAGAACAAGCTGTCCGGTATGGCAGGGCACCAGGTCCTTGTGGTTACATACAAGGGCTACGCGAAAGAGCTTTGGGATGCCCTGAGCGAGTTCCACGATCGTCTGATTCCGCTTCAAGCGGATGACAACAGTGGACCCAAAGAGAGTCTGCCGTATTTCGGAGGCATGAACGGATCGAATCGATACAATGAAGCGGATTGCGTGATTTGTGCCGGTTTGGGCCGTTTCGACTCGGAAGAATATTTCAATCGAGCACTGGCATTCGATTTCGATGGCAGTGCGTGGGGCGAATTCGAGCAGGCGTGTCTCGATCCGAGTTTCCGGAATACAGACGATCTGGCGTGCGTACAGAAAATGAGAAATCTAACGATGGCGCGCGATCTGGTCCAGCTTGTATTCCGCAGTACGCTGCGCAATCATGGCGGTAAAGAACCAGTTTCTCTGTGGCTGATTCAGCCGCCCGAAGAGGTTGTCATGCACGTTCGTGAATCGTTCAGAGACTGCCAACATGACGAGATTTCCGAATTACCGTTCGAATGCTTGTCCGAACTGGCAGCCGGCCGAACCTTTCAAGGAAAACCGACCCATGCCTCAAAGCTGCTCAAATGGCTCGCGGATTGGGACGGTTCCCCAATCTTGATTGCAGAGGTCCAGGGACAGCTCGGTATGAAGCCGGGGCAATGGAAAGAAGCTCGGAAGAACGCGGCTGTCAAGGAAGCGTTCAAGCATATCGAAACCGATGGTTCGGGCAAAAACTGCAAAATCAAACGATCTGAAAATGCAACGTAAGCTGCTATATATTATATTCCTGAAGGACCATAAATAAGGAGGAGTCTATTATGGCTGAACATACCATTCAATTCGTTTCGCCGCGTCGTTTCTACGACACGGCAACCGTCGCTGAAACCCATCGCCGTCTGCTCGCCGAGGGGCACAATATTTCGGAGAATGCTCTGCGCGGATTTATCCGTCAGGGTATTCTGCCGGCCGTTAAGATTGGCCGGAAGTCGCTGCTGTATTACCCGAACGTCATCAAACTGCTGACCGAGGGCAACAACAATATTTCGCCGGATGACGATCGTCCGTCGTACATTCCGGCGAAAATTTCGGTATAAGCTGAAGCATGCGGTGCGTCCAAGCGGCGCACCGCATTATTCTGCACGAAAGGAGAGAAAAACGTGCCAAGTATTAAGAAAATTCGCACAAAGTCCGGCTTGAGCTTCAAAATCACGGTTTCGTGCGGCTACGATGAGCGTTACCGCAAGCGCTGCCACTTCAAGACGTGGAGAGCGCCGGAAAACTGGTCAGAGCAGCGTGCCGAGCGAGAGGCCCAGAAAGTTGCTTATGAGTTCGAGAACAGCATCAAGCTGGGGTTTCAGCCGGACAACAACAAGACGTTTGCCGAGTATGCAGAGTATGTTATTGACCTCAAGGAGCATACCGGCACAAAGCATAGTACAATCGAGCTGTACAAACACCTGTGCGAACGCATTATCCCTGCGATTGGTCACATTAAGCTGACCGAGCTGCGACCGCAGCACTTAAATCGCCTGTACATGGATCTTCTGCAGAACTGCACCAAGCATGTGCTCGACAAGGCACGCTCGAAGGTTGATTTGGGCGCGCTGCTGACAGAGCGGCACATCTCACGCGCTAAGCTGGCAAAGCTGTCTCGCCTCAATGCGGTTACCATAACGGCTGCCTGCCGCGGACAGGTTATCCGCAAGTCCTCCGCAGACGCAATTTCTGCGGCGCTGGGTATACCGCCGCAAAAGCTGTTCGAGTACATCCTGAATACCGACCATCTTGCGGTGAAAACCGTCCTGCAGCATCACCGTTTCATCTCCACCGTGCTTTCGCAGGCGGAGAAGGAAATGATCGTAACCTACAATGCAGCGGCGCGCGCTACACTGCCTCGCGCTCAGCGAAAGAAGATCAACTATTTCCAGCCGGAAGAGATCTTCCGCATTTTGCAGGCACTCGAGAGCGAACTGCTCAAGTGGCGGACGATTACCCATCTGCTGATCGTCACCGGTGCGCGGCGCGGCGAGATTATGGGGCTGAAGTGGGAGAATGTTCACCTTGATGAGCGCTATCTTTACATTGAGGTTAATCTTCGCTATTCCAAGGCGCGCGGTATTTATGAGGAAACACCGAAAACGGGTGAGACGCGCTATATCCCAATTCCGGCCGAAACCGTCACACTGCTGCGTGAATATCGTGCAGAACAGGAGAAGCTGCGCGAGCTGAACGGTGATCGGTGGCAGAATGACGAGGGTTTCCTGTTCTCGAGGGATGACGGACAGGTCATGCACCCGGACAGCATCACCGCGTGGCTCAATAAATTCAGCAAACGGCATGGCCTGCCGCATATCAATCCGCATGCGTTCCGCCATACGGTTGCCAGCGTATTGATCGCCAACCACACCGATGTCGTTACCGTTGCTCGTCAGCTCGGCCATTCCAGTCCGGCTACGACCGAGATGTACTATGCGCACTTGATTGAGCAGTCTCGCGTGCAGGCAGGCGAGTGCATTGCTGATGTTATGCTGCGCGGCTGCGGCCGAAAAGAACCTTGACACATAGAAGCGCCGATAATAAAATCATGCTGTGAGGAGATGATCTTATGGATGATGAAATCGCTGAAAAGCTGTCGCGTAGCAATAAAGATATAGCTGCCGGACATGTCTTGACGCAGCAGGAGATGGACGCGAAGGTAAAGACGCTGCTCAAATATTGCACGACAAATGTGTGAGATGTCTAATTTAGAGTATGCGTATGCAAATGAAAGAGGGGTAACTGCCCCTCTTTCATTTTTTCCATGCTGCGAAAACCAATTGCAGCAGATCCAATAACTCAAGCACTGTTTCTACGTTACCACACCAGTTAACGCCTAGCTGGACCAGACTGTTCAGAAAGCGATAACCAACCGTACCGCACCGCAACAAACAACCAAAATATCATCACTCTCTACCCATCTTTATATTGGGTATTTTCACAATTTTAACTTGATTATATAGTTACCATTTGGTACAATTACATAAACAAATTGCAAAGAGGTGACTCCCATGGGCTAATTATATATTATCGCTCACTCAACACAGACATAAATGAGAATTCATGGATGAAAAGGAGTGCGTTATGAAATCTTTATTCAAAAAAAATTATTGCTATTATGACTATTTCAGCAATTTTTATAAATTCTGCTAATGCAATCTATGTACATAGATACCAGCAAGAACAATCCAAGTGGTGTTGGGCCGCTAGCGCACAAATGATGGGACACACCATGGGGCGTGATGTCACGCAGAGCGCTATTGTCGATTATGTTTTGGGGACGGTTGCTAACGTAAGCAGTGGCGATATTGAAAATGAAAAGAAAGCCGTCAATTATGCAACCTTGCGTAACACTACCCTCCGAAGATCAGCCCTTTCCTTCGCGGCATCAAAATCTGAATTAGATTCAGGTGAACCAATTTATATTCAGATCATCTGGGATGCTGGCGGTGCTCATGCGGTCGTTGTATCAGGATACAATGTAAGTGCGAATACTTTAACCGTTGTTGATCCATGGACAGGCTGTGGTACAAAGGCGTTTTCTTATAATAGTATGATTACGGGATGTGATTTTCAATCCGGATCCGGAAAATGGAGTAACTCTATCACTATTTGACGGAGGTGACAATAAATGAGCAGCTTGAAAAAAATTATTTCTATGTTCATTCTTTTTGCATTGAATATTACTCAGGTAGCTGCTGTAGATATTCCAATCGAACGTTTGAGCATATCCAATGATTATGCATCAGTCCAAATCGCTGGATCTGATATATGCAACCTTGTAAATACATTAACCGAGAGTTCCTCTCTACAGCCCGATAATATTAACTGGGACAACGTATATAAGATATATGTTGATAATAATGATATCTTTGCATTATCCTCTTATTCAAAAGACGATATTATGAAATCACTAGACTATATATGGAGTTACATGGATAACGTAGACAATCATAATGTTCGTGTAACGATTTCCCGAGCGCAAATGCCAGAACATGAATTAGTTGATAATGGCGTTATCACTGAAACAACATATAATGAGTTAGTGAAAAAGGCTGGCACATGGACGGCTCCAGAAGCAGAGATTGATACCACGCAAACTATTGCAAACATTTTGGATGATCTGCAAAAGGCAGGCATCAGTGAAGCTACTGATTTTATTCTGGTCGGAGGTACCGCCAAAATGAAATCTTTGTTCGCTATTACTTTTGCGGACGGCTACGCAGATAAAATTATACCGCTTGCCGAAACCGGCATCGCTATTACTAAAAATAACGACGTTCAAGAGGCAAGTGCTCATGCCAATACTGAAAATTCAGAACAACTCGATGTTGGAAAAGCATATGATTTCGAAGAAATCGCTAAAGCATTCAATAACATCGAAAACGATCAAGCGGCTAGTACCGGTGCAAATGGTCATGCTGCAATCACTAATACAGTAAATATAGCTGGATGTATTGTTATGATCATTATCCTATTTACTGTTGTGGCAATAATTCTTATCCTTCGAAAGAAGAAAGCAGTCAAATAACTACATAAAACGAAAAGAGCGGCAATGCCGCTCTTTTTTACTGTTCAGGCTACCACGTAGTAGCCTGTGCAGTAGCCTCGGTTTTATTTCGCTAAAGTAACGCTCAAAAAGATAATAAAAAACCGCTTATTTCAACGAAACAAGCGGTTTAACATGGTACGCCCGGTGCGATTCGAACGCATGGCCTTTGGAGTCGGAGTCCAACGCTCTATCCAGCTGAGCTACGGGCGCGAGTACATGATATAGTATACCAGTCTTTCGTGCGTTTGTAAAGCGGTTATTGCGGGGTATTTCGGTCGAATTGTGCCGAAACACCCCGATTTCCGTCTTACGCCTGCGCGGCGTCCGGCTTTTTCTTCTTTTTGCGCTTGCGGTAGCGGTCCTCCTCGGAGAAAACACAGCCGCAGTAATTCTGCATGTACAGGCCAAGCTCACGCGCCTTATCCTGTCCCTCGCGGAAGCGCGGCGAAAAGTCGCGGTGCAGATACTCTACGCCGTATTTTTCGGCCATTTGCTCGCAGATCTGACGCATCAGCTCATGATTCTGGTACGGGCTGACAAACAGGGTAGAGGTAAACCGGTCGTAGCCGTGCTCGGCGGCGTAGCGCGCGGTTTCCTCAAAGCGGAGCGCATAGCAGGTCGCACAGCGGTTATCCCAGTTGGGATAGACAGCTTCGATGAACTTTCGCAGACCGTACTCGTTCTCAATCTCCAGCTTGAGATCAATGCTTTTTGCATACTCAACGAGTGTATTCTTGCGCATTTTGTACTCTTTCATCGGGTGAATGTTGGGATTGTACCAAAAACCTACCGGCTCGATGCCCTCCTGCCGCAGCGTGTCGATGCACGCAATGGAGCAGGGCGCACAGCAGATATGAAGAAGTGTTCCGGACAAAAAATCAAACCTTTCTGAAAAGTATTCTTGTTATTTCACGCCTTTTTGATCGGGTGGCGAAGGACGGTTTTGCGTTTCTCCGGCGCGGTTTTGCGCGGGTCGGAGAGATAAATCTCGTGGTGCAGCCGTTCGGCGGTGAGATCGTTTGCATAGCCGTTCTGTGCGAGATACTCGTCCATCACCGCAACAGATGCAGGCTCGTCATCATAGGAGCCAACGTGCATCATCTGTACGCACAGACCTTCCTCAATCGTCAAAAACTCGGCTGAGGAGCAATCCAGATGTTTCTTTTTTGCTGCCGTCTGTACCGCCCAGTCAAAATCCGTCTTGGTCACAAAATCCGGCAGACGAATGACGGAAATCCAGTGGAAACCGGATTTATCCGCATAATTTACACCGTCTACATCATCCTGCCGCCAGAAACCTTCCAGCGGCGGAACAACATATTCAAAGAAGCCTGCGATTTTATAATCGGTCTTATAACTCATTTTCAGCGTGTAGGCCACGGCATACAGCACGCTGATGGCCTGCTGATATGCACCGCCGTCCTCGTTCGGGTCGCCGGTGCCGCGCACGGCAATGTAGTTCATTGGCGGCACTGCGGTAATCTGCGGCTTGCTTTTCGGCTGATAGAGTTCCTTGTACTCTTTTTTGAAGTCAAACGGCATAGCGTTCTCCTTTATTTCTTCCAGTGCTTGAGGGTCGGCACAATGGCTTCCATATGGGCGCGAACCTGCTCTGCAGGCCAGCTTTCGGTTGCCATATGCGTTACGCAAACGTCAATCAGCTGCTCTTTCGTGGTGTATTTGAAGGTTCCGTCGGCATAGCACCACATGCAGTAGTCCTCGTTAAAGGAGCCGTCCGGCTCTTTACTGGTGATGGAATCTTCAAGCGGCATGCCGCAGCATTGGCAGATCAGCTGCCGCGGAGAGCCGAGAAGCGTATTGATCGACACGTTAAAGAACGCGGAAAGCAGCTTGAGCGTTTCGACATTCGGCGTGGTTTCGCCCGTTTCCCAGCGGGATACCGCCTGTCGGGTGACAAAAATTTTTGCAGCCAGTTCGTCCTGTGAGAGACCTTTTTCGGTTCTGAGATGATATAAAATATCCTTTGTATTCATAATCGAACACCTCCGTGAGGTAAGTGTATCATAGGATCTTTTTACGGACAAGCAACATGCGGTTGCGGTATCGGATAGCGCCTGTCAGCAACCTGCCGGCTTAATTATTATACCGCGTTTCCGGCCTACTTGCAAACCCTGTCGAAAACCGTTATACTGAGATTAGATTGACCCGGAATTTTGATCAAAGGAGGCATATTCCCATGAAGGATATTGCATACTATAACGGAAAAATCGGCCGCATTGACGAGGTGCAGGCGCCTATCACCGATCGCGGTTTTTACTTCGGCGACGGCGTTTACGATGCGGCGATGGTCAACAACAAGAAAATCTTCGAGCTTGAGGATCATCTGGACCGCTTTTACAACAGTCTGAAGCTGCTCCGCATTGAGCCGCCGATGCAGCGTGACGAGCTGACAAAAACGCTGAACGAGCTGGTGTCTCAGTTGGATTCGGATGCGCCGCATATGCTGTACTGGCAGTCCACGCGTGCAGTGGCACACCGCATGCACGCGTTCCCCAAGGGCGGCAAGGCCAGCCTGATGGCATTTTCCGAGCCGTGCGGACTGGACCGCCAGGATCATCCGTACAAGCTGATTTCGGTCGAGGACACGCGTTTTCTGCATTGCAACATCAAAACGCTCAACCTTATTCCGAACTGCATGGCGATGCAGCAGGCTGTTGAGGCGGGCTGTGACGAGGTCGTTTTCCACCGCGGCGACCGCGTGACTGAGGGCGCACATTCCGGTCTGGCGATTCTCAAGGATGGCGTGTTCTGTACGCCTCCGGCGGATAATCTTATTCTGCCGAGTATTACGCGCAAGCATTTTCTTACGCTGTGCGACAAGCTCGGTGTGCCGACCCGCATTGCACCATTTACTGTGGATGAGCTGAAAAACGCAGATGAGGTGATGATCCTGTCCACCGGCACGCACTGCGTCGGCGCATGCGAGCTGGACGGCAAGCCGCTCGGCGGCAAGGATCCTGCACTGCTCGATAAGCTGCAGAAGGCGTATCAGCAGTGGTTTGACGAGAAAACCGCAAAATAATGGAGAATTGAAAAGGAATAATTGAGAATTGAGGTATCGCGCATTGCGTGTATCCGTCATTTTCCATTCTCAATTTTCAATTTGGAAAGGACAAAAGAATGCCCAACATTGTTATCATTGGCGGCGGACCGGCGGGACTGAGTGCTGCGATTTACGCGGTACGCGCCGGCATGCAGGCAACCGTTCTGTATAAGGACGGCGGTGCGCTGGCCAAAACGGACAAGATCGAGAATTATTTCGGCTTTATTGAGCCGGTTTCCGGCGCAGAGCTGCTCGAGCGCGGACAGAAGCAGGCCGAACGTCTGGGTGCAGTTTTGCGGCAGACCGAGGTAACCGGTATTGAGTATGCGGCGCAAGGCTTCACGGTTAAGACTGCGGACGGCGTGTTTGACGCGGATGCGGTCATTCTGGCAACCGGTTCGCCGCGTGCGGTGCCGAAAATCGAGGGTGTAGCTGCATTTGAGGGCCGCGGCGTCAGCTACTGCGCCATCTGCGATGCGTTTTTCTATCGCGGCAAGGACGTTGCCGTGCTCGGTCAGGGTGAGTATGCGCTCGAGGAAGCGCGGGTGCTGCTGCCGGTGGCGCAGTCCGTTACGCTGCTGACGAACGGCAGCGAGGCTCCGGCGGATTTGCCGGACGGTCTGTGCGTGGAAACGCGAAAGGTAAGCGCGGTCGAGGGCGATGAACTGGTGTCGCGCGTGGCGTTTGCCGAGGGAGAACCGCTGCACGTTTCCGGTGTGTTCGTCGCCTACGGCACCGCAGGCAGCGGCGATTTTGCCCGCAAGCTGGGCGCGCAGCTGGACGGCACGCGCATCAAGGCGGACGCCGACGGCTCGACGGCTGTACCCGGCCTGTTTGCGGCGGGTGACTGCACCGGCGGTCTGCTGCAGGTGGCAAAGGCCGTCGCAGACGGCGCTGAGGCTGCAATGAGCGCGGTAAAGTTCGTGAGAAAGTGAAGAAAGCACCGCATACCTCGGTATGCGGTGCTTTTTTATGCGGTTTTGACCGGGGTATTAACCCTCGTAATCATCCTCGTTCTCCCAGTTGTGCCAAACTGCCTGAACGTCATCGTTATCCTCGAGGTTGTCGAGCAGCTTACGCATCTGCGCCATATCCTCTTCCTTTTCGAGGGTGATGTAGTTCTGCGGAACCATCTGCAGCTCGGCCTGTGCGAAGGTGTAGCCTTCCTTCTCGAGTGCCTCACGAACGGTGGAGAAATCATCCGGAGCGGTGTAGATTTCGAAAACGCCTTCCTCAACGAGGAAATCCTCAGCGCCTGCATCGAGCGCCTGCATCATAACAGCGTCCTCGTCCAGACCTTCGCTCTCCATAATGATAACGCCCTTCTTATCGAACTGCCAGGATACGCAGCCGGAAGCGCCCAGACCTGCGCCATACTTGTCGAACAGGTGACGAACGTCCGCAACGGTGCGGTTCTTGTTATCTGTCAGGGTCTCAACAACGACTGCAACGCCGCCTACGCCGTAGCCTTCATAGTTGTTTGCCTCGTAATCGACCTGACCGTTTGCACCGGAGTACTTATCGAGCGTGCGCTTGATGTTGTCGTTCGGCATGTTGTTGGCCTTTGCCTTTGCAATGCAGTCGCGCAGGCGAGCATTGAAATCCGGATTGGCGGAGCCGCCTTCCTTGATTGCGATTGCCATTTCACGGCCGATTTTGGTGAAAATCTTTGCTTTTTTTGCATCGTTTGCGCCCTTGCGCTTTGCGATGTTATTCCACTTGGAATGTCCCGACATGGTGAGTGTCCTTCTTTCTTTTATATCATCTAAAATATTAACTGTATAACACGCAGAACAATTTTAACAGGTTTTTCGCTATTCTGCAAGTCCTGCGAGTATATTTTTCGCGTTTGCGGTGCAGAATAGCATTGCAAACGAAACGAGGTGAGCCAAATGAGCAAGCAGAACAAGAACCGGAACCAGCAGGGTCAGCAGAATCAGCAGCAGAATCAGCAGCAGAATCAGAAAAACGATCAGCAGAACGGCTGATATTTTTTCCTGAGCCGATGGGTGTGCCTGTCGGCTTTACTTATTTTTATCTATTCGCTGAAGATTTCGGAATGGGTGCAGTCCGGACGGCTGGGAGGTCCGCCGCACCTGCGGCGGCGGGCACAAGGGTGGACACCAAGGTTTCCACCCTTGTGAATCCCGTTTCCTTTATTTCTTAGTCTGGCGCAGATCAGAGAGCGGCGACCGCTTTGAAATAGGGGAACGGCAGAGGATTTTTACTTCCGTATCTTTCTCAATCTGTTCGCAGTGTCAGATTCCTTACTGCTACACATACCGGCTGCTTTGCGCAGGCGCAGCACAAGGTGAATTGCCCGAAGGGCAAGAGAAGGTCCCCTGGGGGATAACAATGTTGCGCAACTCGTTTGCGCGGTGGTTGCGGATAGCACCTGCGGATTTAAGGCAATACCGCTTTTAATTCTCAATTTGCTTTATTTCCCGAGGTTTTCATCCCGGTATTTCTGAATCGCTGCCAGAAACTCCTTGCCGTACCGCCTTGCTTTTGCGTCGCCTACGCCGCGGACGGACAGCAGATCGAACTCGCTCGATGGCTGTTTTGCGGCCATATCAGCGAGTGTTGCGTTGGAAAAGATAACGTACGGCGGCACGCCTGCGCGTGCTGCAAGGCGGGTTCGTACATCGCGGAGCGCATCGAACAGCTTTTCATCCACATCTTCCGCAAGAGCCGCATACTGTTTGGCTGCTGCCGGCTTTTTCTCCTTGGGCAGTTTGACGCGGAATTCACCGCGTCCGCGCATGAGCGCGTTACCGGTGCGGGTGAGCGCGAGCACGTTCATGCGGTCCGGGTCGGCGATGAGGTGTCCGCGCTCGAGCAGCATGTCGATCAGCCGCCGGACATACACGGCGGTGCTGTCCGGCATGATATTATAGGTGGAAAGTGTATCTAGATGGAACTGCGTGATTTTTTCGTTCTTACTGCCGGTCAGAATGGCCGAAACAACGGTTTTGCCGAACGCACGGCCGCGTTCATCCAGTCGGTACACGCACGAGAGGATTTTTCGCGCGTCCATGGTTGCGTCCACTTCCTCGAAATTGGTGTCGCAGCTGCTGCAGTGTCCGCACGATATCGGCGAATTTTCACCGAAATAGCGCAGAATGTAATGCCGCAGGCACTCGGTCGTGGTGCAGTAGAACGTCATCTGCCGCAGGCGTTCGCGGTCGCGCGCGATGAGCTGCTGACGGGTGGCTTCGTCAATGGTTTCGTCCTCGGCTTCGTGGCTGCGCTCAATCAGAAACTCGGCCATACGCACATCTTGTCCGCTATATAATAGAATACAGTCGGCAGGCTGACCGTCTCGACCGGCACGGCCGGCTTCCTGATAGTAGCTTTCCATATTTTTCGGCATATTATAGTGGATAACGAACGATACGTTGGACTTGTCAATACCCATGCCGAATGCGTTGGTAGCAACCATAATGGTCTTGCGGTCGTACAGAAAATCGTCTTGATTCTCGCGGCGCTCGTCAGGATCGAGGCCCGCGTGATAGCGGGTGGCGGGCAGACCGCGGCTGAGCAGCAGATCGCAGATTTCCTCCACGTTTTTGCGGGTGGAGCAGTAGACGATGCCGCTTTTATCCTTACGCTCATTCAGCAGCTGCAGCAGCTTCATGCCCTTGGAGGTCGGTTGTTCGACAGCAAAATACAGATTCGGACGGTCAAAACCGGTGGTTTTGATGAATGGTTCGTGCAGACCGAGTGCCTGTACAATGTCGTCACGCACCTCAGCCGTTGCGGTTGCCGTAAACGCGGAAACGAGCGGCCGCTCAGGCAGTTCGGCGAGAAAGTCGAGGATTTTGAGGTAGCTTGGACGAAAATCCTGTCCCCATTGAGAGATACAGTGCGCTTCATCGACTGTGATCATCGAAATCGGTACGCGCTTGGCAAATTCGAGAAACGAGGGAGCGGTCAGGCGTTCTGGCGCAACATACAGCAGCTTGTACTCGCCTCGTCCGGCGAAGTACAGCGCGTCGCGGAACTCCTCGAAGCTCATCGCGCTGTTGATGCACGCAGCGGGGATACCGGCCTCGACCAGCGCACCGACCTGATCTTTCATCAGCGAAATGAGCGGCGAAATGACCAGAGTCAGTCCGGGGAACAGCATCGCGGGCACTTGATAGCAGATGGACTTGCCCGCACCGGTCGGCATGATGCCCAGCGTGTCGCGCCCGGCGAGGATGGACTGCACCAGCTCGTCCTGTCCCGGGCGGAACGAATCGTAGCCGAAATACTGTTTGAGAATGTCCTGTGCGGTTGCCATAAGCGCTCCTTTATATCGTAGTCACAGCTGCCAGCGGTTGTCCGGCATGGCGCGGAGCAGGTCGAAGTACGTCCAGCACTGCGCCTCGGCGGAAATCATCGTCAGGCAGTCTTGGTTCATGCGATGCGGCTGCGCCGCACCGGTTAGATTGGGTTTGAGGTCGAAATCGAACATATAATAGGTACCGTCTGCGGCGGCGCGGCAGTCGATGCGGACCAGGCCTTTCAGCTCGTGCGCCTGATAGAGAACAGCGATTTTCATAAAATCACTTCTTTATATGGTATCATGCACCCATCTTATCATAGTTTCAGAAAAATCTCAACTATTTGAAAAAAGTTCTTGACTTTCCCTCCGGGATTTGGTATTCTATTAAAGCTGTCTCTGAGAGACAAGCGCAAAACCGAAAAGTTTGGGTTAGAACCGATTGAAGTTCTGAAAAAGAATTTGAAAAAAGTTCTTGACAAACGGTTTAAGTTTTGATATACTAAATAAGCTGTTGATGAGCGGTTGAGAACAACGAAAAGTTGCGAAAACTCTTTGAAAACAGCAGATTGTACCTTGTAAATTAAACAACGATGTGCTTAAACTTTTGTTC
>NZ_QUDX01000014.1:0-229 GCF_003477715.1 Butyricicoccus sp. AF35-5AC | reverse complement strand
AAAACAGCAGATTGTACCTTGTAAATTAAACAACGATGTGCTTAAACTTTTGTTCAAAAGAACGAAGGTTGTAGTGCGAACCTGAAATTTCGAGAGTTTTTTACTCTTGGTAAATCGCTGGAAGTCACAACTCCAGTTAAAATAAAGTGACACGTCAGACTCTAAAGTCGGTTAAAACGAGTTTTTGCTCGTTCTAATACAATTTTTAGAGAGTTTGATCCTGGCTCAG
>NZ_QUDX01000013.1:0-51855 GCF_003477715.1 Butyricicoccus sp. AF35-5AC | reverse complement strand
GATGATCGACGCAATCAAGGCTGCTAAGGAGTCTAAGTAATTTTTGACTGCGCGATAGCGGCGCATCCCGTCGTCAAACGGCTCGTTGCGTACTGTTGTACGCGGCCTCGCCGCTTTCCTCGGCCTGCTTGCTCTTGCTTGTCAAAATACTGCTTCGATTGAGCATCAATTCGAATAGAAAAAGCCTCTGTCCGATGGACAGAGGCTTTTTTGTGCCGCTTTAGGTTTCATTATCCGGAGAATACGGCGGATATTCGGGATAATGGTCGAAATAATATTCGACGTGATAAATACCATAGTAATCGTTTACGATTTTGCGGACTTCCTCGGCGTAGAGGTTTGTAGAAAGGCTGCCATAAGTACCGGTTAATATTTTGTACGGATTTTCTTCGTATCGAGTGACAAGATCGGTTGTTAGCTCTTGAAAACCGACAGAGGTTTTGTAGTTATGCGGCACAGCTGCACCTTTTGACGCCATAAATTCAGTGCGTTCGAGGTCTGACAGGTCAGACAGCCGGATTCCGGTCCGCATATATTCCGAAACCGGCGGCGTGTTTTTGACTGCAACGGTCATAATCACAATGGTGGCGAACAGCAGGACGAAAAGTGCTTTGATTCGTGGTTTCAGCATGGTATCACCGCCTTGTCTTGTATATGTTCATTATACTATAAAATCGGTCCGATTTGGAAGAATAGATTTCGATTGGTTGCGAATTACGGGTGCTTCCATTCTCCATTTTTCATTCTCAATTCTGTGCACAGACCCGAAAGACGCAAAACCCAAAGAGGTACGATTCTCACGAATCGTACCTCTTTCGCTATCCAGATAAGGATTATTCGTCCTTATTTTCAGTTTCTGCGGGAGCCTTTGCATCCTGATGCGTCAGCACCAGCTTATCATCGGCGGCATCGAGCGTTACGCTGTCGCCCTTCTTGATCTTGCCCTCAAGGGATTCCTCGGCAACAAGATCCTCGACCTCGTTGGTAACGGCACGGCGCAGCGGGCGGGCACCGTAAACCGGATCAAAACCAGCCTTGGCAAGGTGCTTCTTGGCGGCCTCGGTCCAATCCATGGTGATCTCCATATCCTGCATGCGGGCAGCAACCTTGCGCAGCATGCCGTCGGCAATCTGTGCAATTTCGTCCTCATTCAGACGGTTGAACACGATGATGTCATCAATACGGTTGAGGAATTCCGGACGAACCGCGGTCTTGAGTTCTGCCATAACGTCGGCCTTGATCTGCTCAAAGGTGCGCTCTGCGGCGTCCTCCGGCTTGCCGTCCGCGAAGCCGAGCGACTTGCGGCCGCTGCCGGTGATCTTCTGCGCACCGATGTTGGAGGTCATGATGATGATGGTATTCTTGAAGTCTACATGGCGGCCCTGACCGTCGGTCAGGATACCATCTTCAAGGATCTGCAGCAGGATGTTGAATACATCCGGGTGCGCCTTCTCGATCTCATCGAACAGGACAACCGAGTACGGATGACGGCGAACCTTCTCGGACAGCTGACCGCCCTCATCGTAGCCAACGTATCCCGGAGGCGAACCGATCATACGAGAAACGGCGTGCTTCTCCATATATTCGGACATATCAATGCGGATCATGGCGTTTTCATCACCGAACATCGCTTCGGCCAGCGCCTTGCTCAGCTCGGTCTTGCCAACACCGGTCGGGCCGAGGAACAGGAACGAACCGATCGGGCGCTTCGGGTCGCGCAGGCCGACACGGCTGCGGCGGATTGCTTTAGCAACGGCGGTTACAGCCTCGCTCTGACCGATGACACGCTGATGCAGCGTATCCTCGAGGTGCAGCAGGCGCTGACCCTCGTCCTCGGTCAGCTGAGCAACCGGAACACCGGTCCAGCCGGAGATAACGGCTGCAATGTCGTCCTCGGTGACAGCACCGTGCGACTTGGTCTGCTGGTCGGCCCACTCCTTCTTGCGAGCCTCCATCGCTTCGCGCTTGGACTTCTCCTCGTCACGCAGCTTGGCGGCGTTCTCAAAGTCCTGACCCTTGACGGCCTCTTCCTTCTTTGCGGCAACGGCGGCGATTTCGTCCTCGAGCTGCTTCAAATCCGGCGGAGTGGTCAGGCTGGACAGGCGAACGCGGGAGCAGGCCTCATCAATTACGTCGATTGCCTTATCCGGCAGATAACGACCGGTTACATAGCGGACAGACAGCTTGACAGCGGCTTCAATGGCCTCGTCCGGAATCTTGATGCGGTGATGTGCTTCGTACTTGTCGCGCAGACCCTTCAAAATCTCAACGGCATCCTCGGCGGACGGCTCGTTGATCTGAACAGGCTGGAAACGACGTTCCAGAGCGGCATCCTTCTCAATATTCTTGCGGTACTCGTCAAGCGTGGTTGCACCGATGACCTGTACCTCACCGCGGCTCAGTGCCGGCTTCAGGATATTCGCAGCGTCAGCCGCGCCCTCAGCCGCACCGGCGCCCATCAGCATGTGCATCTCATCAATGAACAGGATGGTGTCCTTCTTGGCGGTCAGCTCTTCGATGACCTTCTTGATGCGCTCCTCGAACTCGCCGCGGTACTTGGTGCCTGCGATCATGCCGGTCAGGTCGAGCGAGATCAGGCGCTTGCCCTTCAGGGTCTCCGGTACGTCGCCGGAAACAATCTTCTGAGCAAGACCCTCAACAACGGCGGTCTTGCCGACACCCGGATCACCGATCAGCGCCGGGTTGTTCTTGGTGCGGCGGGACAAAATCTGGATGACACGCTGAATCTCCTTGGAGCGGCCGATAACCGGGTCCAGCTTGCCCTCCTTGGCAGCGGCGGTCAGGTCGCGGCCGAACTGGCTGAGCGCGTCCTTGCTGTCAGCGCCGCCGTTTGCAGCAGTACCAGGCTCGCCAGAAACGCTGTCCTGTACGCCGCCGAGCGCCTCATTCAGCTTCTCGACAAGGATCTGCGGGGTGATACGCAGGTTGGCCAGTGCGGTCAGTGCCACATTCTGCCCTTCGCGCAGGATGCCGAGCAGCAGATGTTCGGTGCCGACATAGCCGGTGCCCATCTCATTCGCGGACTGTACAGACAGCTCCACAATGCGCTTGGTGCGCGGCGTCATGCCCTGCGGCGCGGTGGAATCCGGGGTGCCGCGGCCGGACAGTTCCTCGATCTGATGAACGAGAGCTTCGTCGGTCACGCCTGCGGCAGTGAGTGCCTTTGCGGCAGGGCCGCCGCCCTCACGCAGCAGGCCGAGCAGCAGGTGCTCCGAGCCAATGTAGCTGTGACCGAACGAAGCGGCCGCTTCCTGTGCAAGCGTCAGTGCCTGACGGGCACGCTCGGTAAAACGGTTTTGATAGAACATAAATAACACTCCTTTCAGAGTAGGAAAATAGTTTGATTTAGGGGTAAAACGTCCTCGCAGGGGCGCACAGTGTGCGTCCGGATTTCAGCATCGTGGTTGGAGTGGGCGCACACTGTGCGCCCCTGCGGGACAGGTGATTAGTTGAACTGAATACGCTTTGTCGCTTCACGCAGGATTTCCGCGCGCTTCTTATCGCGGTCCTGCGGTGCGCCGGTCAGCATTGCAGGACGGATGTGCTCCTCCAGTGCGTACAGCTTCTGCGCATCCATGCCGGACAGGAAGCCCATCTGCAGACCGATCAGCACATCGGAAATGCACTGTACGGCTTCATTCGTGTCAATCAGATATGCACTCCGCAACGTGCCTGCTGCGCGGTAAATACGGTCGCGCAGTGCGGGTTCGTTCTGGCTGCGTACCTGCTCACGCGCCTTTTTCTCGGCGTCGATGATAGTGGTCGCGGTCTCTACCAGCTTGTCGGTCAGCTCTGCGGCAGACGCACCGAGAGTAACCTGATTGGACACCTGATAGAATCCGCCGACCGCCTGCGAGCCTTCACCGTAGGTGCCGCGAACGGCACAGCCGCGGCTGCCCGCGTAGCCGATGATGCGGTCCATCTGCTCGGTTGCGGTCAGCATCGGCAGGTGCAGCATGATAGAGGCGCGGAGACCGGTGCCGATATTGGTCGGGCAGGCGGTCAGGTAGCCGAGGCGCTCGTCATACGCGAACGGCAGCGCCGCTTCGATGAGCGAAGCTACACGGTTTGCGGTTTCGAGACATTCCTTCGGGCAAAGGCCGGTGCCGATGACCTGCAAACGCAGGTGATCCTCTTCGCCGACCATGATGGACACGCCGCCGTCCTTGGAGACGATCAGCCAGCCGCCGTTCTGCGCCAGCTCAGGGGAGATGAGATGTTCCTCAACCAGTTGAGAGGCTTCGGTCGAACGAGGGATGATCTGCTTCTTGTCAAACTCCGGACCGATGGTCGGGTTTTCTTTCAGTGCAGCGAATATCTTGTCAGCAATTTCACTGTGCTGCTGTTCGGTCAGACGGAACGGATAGCCTTTAATATTTCGTGCCAGGCGTACGCGGCTGGACGCTGCCAGACCGGTAAAGCCGCCGTGAATCTCAAACATACTCATTTCTGTTCACCCTCCATTCTGCGGATCTCATCGCGCAGGCTTGCTGCGCGTTCGTAATCCTCGCTTTCAACTGCCGCCTTCAGCTGTGCCTTGAGGTCAGCCACCGGATCGGCCTTCGGCTGCTCGGGAGCCGCCGGAGCCGTGCCGATATGACGCGTTGCACCGTGGATCTTCTGCACATACGGATTCAGAATGTCCGCAAACGTGGAGTAGCAGTCCGGGCAGCCGACGCGGCCGGTACGGCGCAGTTCGCTTTCGGTCATGCCGCAGGTCGGGCACTTGCGCTCGGTGCCGAGCATGGTAGCGGTCGGAGCTACCTCGCCCAGCATGTCATTCCACAGGCTGCCAAAGCCGCCGCCGAGGAACGAATGGAACGGATCGCTCCAGAAGTGGTTCATCGACTGAAATGCGTTTTCAAACGCACCGCCGAGGTTTTCCTTCTGTGCACATTCCGGACACAGGTGCATCTCACGGGTGACACCGTTTACGGTTTCCTTATAATACATGGTAGCTTCATTCTTGCCGCATTTTTCGCATTTCATAAGTCAAAACTCCTCTCTGAGAGATTATATATAATGTAGTGTTTACGGAGAAAAGGGCATCACGTTGTTGCAATGCCCATGACTGCGCATCGGAAAATCGCAGAACGCAGTCTGTCGCGGTCGGTTTTATCAACCTCCGCCAGCGCACCGTCCGAGCAGGCGGACAGCAGCAGCTGACCTTCGCGCTGGGTAAGCAGCTCAGCGGAAACGAGAGCGCGTGTCAGACGCGCCGCGTCGTTCTGGCTTAGCCGTCCGCCGATACCGCGTGCCGCTTCGAGCAGCGTGCGCTGCTTGTCATCCAGCAGGCGGATGATGCGGATGAAACCGCCGCCGCCGCGCTGGCTCTCAACCAGATAACCATGCTCCGGTGTGAAGCGGGTCTCTATCACATAATTGATTTGACTCGGTACGCACGAAAACCGGTCAGCAAGGCTTTTGCGCTGCAGCTCAGCAACGCCGCCGCCGTCTGACAGCATCTCACCGATGAAGTCGGCGATCACATCGGACATTTTCATGGTGTTTCACTTCCTTCCGGGGAAGGCACTCACTCATCTGACCTTCCCTGATCATTGTCTATATTGTATATCCGGAGGCGTCCAAAATCAAGAGAAAAATTTGACCATTTCTGACTATTAAAGAGAGGTAGATAAGGCTAACCATGTGTTTTCTCGCTATATCGCTTTGAATCACGATTTTTCTCTGTTTTTCATAAACTGACCCAAATTGTGTACTATGATAAAAGTTACCAAAGACTAACCACTTGTTTTTGTTGCTTTTTTTAAATCTTGTGGTAAAATGATAATTGTAAAATACATTTGGAGGTGCAATACCAATGGCATATGTTATCGGTGGCGGCTGCATTATGTGCGGCTCTTGCGCTGGCGAGTGCCCGGTTGGCGCTATCGCTGAGGGCGACGGCAAGTACGAGATCAACGCTGACGCATGTGTAGATTGCGGTACCTGCGCAGGTTCCTGCCCGGTAGGCGCTATCTCTCAGGGCTAATTCCTGAACACATATAAAAGCGAAGTACAAAACCCTGTTCCGTTCGGAATGGGGTTTTTACTTTTGCCTAAAACAGCAGAGCGGTCGCGCATTCTTGGCACCGAATGGCTGGGGGACGCGAACTGTGTAAGCGTGTTCGTCCTTTTCCGGGCGGCACCTTTTTTTGCACCGGCTGAGCGGGGTATTTGAACCGCGTAGGCGGTTCACCCTAACGGGCGGAGAGTTTTTCGCTGAACCTCAGCAGGGAATTGCGCTCTGCGGAGCGCGGGAGAGTGCGGCGCCCGCCGCGGGGGCAAAAAGGAAGGACAACCTGCGGTTTTCCTTCCTCTTTGAACTCCTACCTTTCCCTTGTTTCCTAATCTGGCGCAGATTACCGACATGTGACCGCTCCGAAATGGGGGAACGGCAGTCGGGTTACCGTTGCGTGTCTTTCGCAACCTGTTCGCAGTTCACAAACAGCGTACTGCTACACATGTGGTTAAATCAACGCAGGCGCGACATAACAGTGTCGCGCAACACTTTGGCATGTTGTAACGCACGGCACCTGCGGATTAAGCATTCGGTACAATTTATCTTCGCAGGTGCCTTCCGGCACAACGCGCAAAAAAATTGCGCGGCACGGTTATGCCGCGCCTGCGTAGAGTAAACCACCTGTGTAGCAGTAATCTATCTGTGAACTGCGAATATTTCACGAAAGACACGCAACGGTAACCCGACTGCCGTTCCCCTCTTTCGGAGCGGTCGCCGGTCTCTGGTCTGCGCCAGACCCTCTAAGGGAAAGGGGAGATACACAAGAGGGTGGAAACCGCAGGTGTCTACCCTCTTGTGCGCCCGCGCGGCGTCAGCGCACATTTCGTTCGCTTCTCAAGCGGCGGCTATATTATAATAGGAATAGGCAAAGAAAAAACACTTGAAATTTCCGTGCAAATATAATAGAAAAGCTGAAATTTCAATGCCTTGCGGCATAGACGGGGCAGAAAAACAGTGTTCAAAACCAAGTTAGATGAGTTAGGCTTCCTGCTGGCGTATCCGCTGCGGATTTTCGTGGTCGGTCCGTTCTGCCGCGCCGTATTCCGCAGCCGCATGTGCGCGCGCACGCACGCGGCTGATGAGGAGGAACAGACGATTTCGGAAGGATTTGCTGAATAATGTCAGAAAATAGCGAAACTGGCAGACTGCACAGAGATTGGATGCGCTGTTTGGTAATTTCGTTTAAAATCACGGAGCAAAAATTGAAATCTTAGCTGGTTCTTTGCGTGAAAAAGAGTATAATATTCTATGCAAAAGGTTATCACATTAAGAAAGGGTGGGAACAATGTCATATGACTTTCTGTTGACGATTGCGATCATCATGTTGTTCACAAAGGTATTCGGCCTTACTTCGGAGCGCGTGCATATGCCGCAGGTTGTCGGTGCACTGATTGCCGGTGTGCTGGTTGGCCCGAGCTGCCTCGGCTGGGTAGGCGAGACCGATTTTCTGGTAAAGGCCGCTGAGATCGGTGTAATCATCCTGATGTTTAACGCAGGTATGGATACTGATCTGGACGAGCTGAAAACCACCGGTTTTGCGTCCTTCATTATCGCACTGATCGGTGTTATCGTGCCGCTGATCGGTGGTGTTGCATGCTATCTGGCGTTCGACAATGATCCGACCGACCCGATGAACATGCTGAAGGCTGCTTTCATTGGTGTCGTTCTGACCGCTACCTCGGTTTCGATCACCGTCGAGACCCTGCGTGAGATGGGCAAGCTGAAAAGTAAAGTCGGTACAGCAATCCTCGGCGCGGCTGTAATCGACGATATCCTCGGTATCGTGGTGCTGACCATTCTGACCGCACTGACTGACCCGTCGGTAAAGCCGATTCTGGTACTCGGCCGCATCGTTGCGTTCTTCGGTTTCGTACTGGTTGTTGGTCTCGTTATGTACCGCGTATTCCTCAAGATGGAGGAGAAGTGGCATCGTCATCGCCGTATCGCGATCTATGCGGTTGCATTCGCATTCCTGATGAGTTACGTTGCGGAGCGTTACTTCGGTATTGCAGATATTACCGGTGCATACTTCGCAGGCATCGTAATGTGCCGTCTGTCCTCCGCGCGTGACTATGTTGCAAGCAAGACCAACGTGCTCGGCTACATGCTGTTCTCTCCGCTGTTCTTCGCTTCCATCGGTATTAAGACCAACCTGGAAGGTCTGACCAGCACCATGGCGATCTTCGCAGTGGTACTGACCATCGTTGCAATCCTGACCAAGATCATCGGCTGTGGTCTCGGTGCCCGCGTCATGGGCTTCCAGACCTATGATGCATTCTCCATCGGTCTGGGCATGGTATCCCGCGGTGAGGTTGCGCTGATCGTAGCACAGAAGGGTGAGCAGGCCGGTCTGATCGACCCGCACATGTTCCCGCCGATCGTACTGGTCGTTATCGTTACTACGCTGGTAACGCCGATTCTGCTCAAGCTCGGCATGAGCAAGCAGACCCCGGCAAACACGGAGTTCAATGCACAGGAAAAGGTGCAGATGCCCAAGGTAAGCCAGCACTGATTGCTGTCGCGGAACCATGGTTCCGCCGGCAAGCAGGAACGGACCGCAGGCTGTTCCAAAGTTGTCCGAAAGTTCCCGTACGGAAATTTTCTCCCTCTCAAAGTCAAAAATCCTGCGCTATCCTTGCGCGGCTTCTCGGCCGCGCTGCGCCGGTACATGCTCCCGGATTTTTGGAATTTGCACGGCAAATTCTATTGAACACGCGCAATGCGCGAAACAACCGTCTGTTTTGAACAGGCGGTTGTTTTTATATGCAAATATCAATTATTCGCTGTATTGAAGCCTTGCGGCAAGTATGCTATAATAGTAGCGTTTAATACTATCTCTTAATGGAGGAAACAACATGAAAGCAACGAAGCTTCTGCCGATTCTGTCGGTCGTGCTGTGCGTTCCGGGGATTGCGCTGCGCGCGCTGCACCTGCTGAACGGTTTTGACGTAAGCACCGGCTTGCCGACGGCAGGCGATAGATGGATCTGGTTCGTGATCGCGCTGTTCGCTATCAGTGCAATCGTATATGCTGTGCTGGCGCTGCCGCTTAAGACGCGCAATAAGGTACCGTTTGAGCAGCTGCTCGGCACGAAAGAGGTGCTGTTCCGCATGGCGGCTGTCGTTGCGGGACTGATTGTAGCGGCGGGCAGTCTGGGTTACCTGTATCTGACCATCACCACGGCAGAGCAGGACGCGGCTGCATGGGCACGCGTTCTGGAGATCGTCTACGCGATCATGGGCGTGCTGACCGGCGGCTGCATGATCGGTCTGGCCAAGGCACAGGGCGTACAGATGACGGAAAAGAGCGCCGCAATGACGCTCGTACCGCTGTTCTGGAGCTGCCTGCATCTGCTGGTCAACTACCGCATGACCTGCACCGATCCGAAGCTGGCGTCGTTCGGCTTTGGTCTGGTTGCCGATGTGATGATTGTGCTGGCGTTTTATGAGTTGGCGCGTCTGCTGTTTGGCAAGCCGGCTCCGGCTATGCTGGCGTTCTTTACCGCAGTGGCGGTCACCATGTCGGTGTCGGATATCGGCGGCTACGGTCTGGCTATGCTGATGGGCATCCCGTCCATGTGGTCGATCAAAATGGTGCTGCGCGGCATTCTGGGTGCAGCAGCGTGCGTTATGCTGGCCGCTGAGCTGTTCTGCCTGTGCCGCTCGGACGCAGCGCAGACGGCAGATGAGAATTAACAGAGGAGGACAACGAAATGCTGTTTGTATGCTATCCCAAGTGCTCGACCTGCCAGAAGGCGAAGGCGTGGCTGCAGGAGCGCGGCGTGGCGTTTGACGAGCGTGATATCAAGCAGGACAATCCGACCGAGCAGGAGCTGCGTGCGTGGCACGAAAAGAGCGGTCTGCCGCTTAAGCGGTTCTTTAATACGAGCGGCCTGCAGTATAAGGCGCTGGGGCTCAAGGACAAGTTGCCGGCCATGACCGAGGACGAGCAGTATGCGCTGCTCGCGACCGACGGCATGCTGGTCAAGCGCCCGCTGCTCATTGGAGAGGACTTTGCTCTTCCGGGTTTTAAGGTAAAAGAGTGGGAAGAGCGGCTGTAACAGCCGTTCTTCTTGTAAAAAAGCTGTTGACAAGCAGGAGAAATTCCTGTATAATAAATCTTGCTTATCGGGCAAGATACGGAACGGTATCGAAGTGGTCATAACGAGGCGGTCTTGAAAACCGTTTGTCCGAAAGGGCGCGTGGGTTCGAATCCCACCCGTTCCGCCAATCACGAGATTGCGCGCGGAGGGTTCGATCGAGAATAACTCCGCGCACAACTCAATACCTTGACATGGAGACATACCCAAGCTGGTGAAGGGGCTCCCCTGCTAAGGGAGTAGGTCGAGAAATCGGCGCGAGAGTTCAAATCTCTCTGTCTCCGCCATGAAAGCTGCACTTTTTGTTATGGAAAGTGCAGCTTTTCTGCATTTATAGATAGAAAACGATAACTTTTAGAACGACTTAATTTTTCTTGACAGCAATCGTGACAGCAACGGGCTAATTTACGGCTCCCAGACTGGAGATCAGCTCCTCCATACGGGCGGCACTGCTGCGCTGCATTTGGTCACTGACATGAGCGTAGGTTTTCAGCGTAAACGAAGCCGTGCTGTGGCCTAAATTCGTCTGTACGGTCTTAATATCATCGCCGTTTTCCAGCGAAATCGTAGCGAATGAGTGGCGCAGAGAATGAAACGTATAATCCCCCATACCGCAGGAACGCAGCAGACGCTTGAGGTGCTTGTATACGGTCTGGTGGTTGAGTGCGCGGCCAAATTCATTGGTGAAAACCAGATCAAACGGATTGTTCCACAGCGGTCCGGCGGCTAAACGCTGACGTTGCTGCTTGGTGCGCTGCTTCTGAAGCGTAAGCATAGCCGTTTCCGCCAGAATAATACGCCGCTGCTTGTTCTCTTTCGGGTCAATGAGCGTATAACTGTAATCACCTTTCTTGCATTTCTGCTGGAGCTGCTTGCGTACAACAAGGCTGTTCCGGTCCCAGTCAATGTCAGCCCAGCGCAAGCCGAGAATTTCGGACTGGCGCATACCGGAGAAAATATCGAGGAAGAACAGATAATAGAATTCGTCCTTGCGGATCAGATCGAGAAACTGATTCAGCTCGGCAGAGGTGATCGCTTTGGCGCGGGTTTGCGTTACACGCGGCAGAGAGCAGAAGTCAGCAACATTGCGCTGTAAGATCTCATCGCGCTGTGCGGCGGTCAACAGGGCGTGCAGCGTGCCGAATACGGTGTGTACAGTCTTGGGGGCAAGTCCTTTACCGCCTACGCCTAAAGACAAAGCAAAGCGCTGTACCTCGCGGTGGGTGAGGTCGGTCAAACGGCGAGTACCCAGTGCGGGAAGAATATGCAGCCGAAGATTTTTCTCGTAACTGCGCTGTGTGGAATCGGTCAGCGTGGCAACATGAGTTGCCATGTATTCTGCGGCATATTCGGCTACCGTGATTTTACGCGGTTCCTGAAAGGTGCCGTTGTCAATACTGGAGGTTGCAGCACGCAGTTTCTCTGCGACCTCTTTCTGCGTTTTGCCGTAAATGGTATGACGACGCAGCTTGCCGGTTTTCGGATCATAGTCGGACACATACTGACCCTGCCAACGGCCGTCTTTCCGCTTGGTAATAGAGCCGCTTCCGGCTTCACGCTTTTTATTTTTTCGTGCCATAAGTAAAAGAATACTCCTTTCCGGCACATACAGTTCGATTGTATGTAAATAGTATAGCATAGGTATGCAAGTTTTGCACAAGCTGGGGATAAATGCTGTGCGTGAGATAAGCAGAGGGTAAGGTTTTAGACCTTGCCCTCTGCTGCATATTCAGGCGCTTTTCTTGGCGGCATCCTCTGTGAGCCATTGCATCAGCGCATCGTGCGTTACAAGCAGGCGGCGGCCTATTTTGAGTGTTGGGAAATCCTCGCGGTGAAAGAGCGCATAGGCAGCGCTACGGCTTATGCCGAGCAGTTCAGCCAGATCACGGGCGGATAAGGTGATACATTTTACTTGTGCTGTCATAGAATCAGACCTCCGTATTGCCTAAGTACTGCTGCATGAGCGACCGGACCGTGATAATACGGCCAAGCGGCAGTTCGAGTGGAATAGGAAGACCGGGTGCAATCTCTCTGAGGTGGTTCAGCGCATCGTGCTGTGCGTCTAAGTAAGAGCAATGTGAGATTTGACGTTTAGGAGAGCAGATGTACTTCTGGAAACATTCGTTTGCCTGATCCCAGTTGTAGGCGATCATAACGGCATTGCTGCCCTTGAGAACATAGTAGCGGCCATTTTTGCTTTTGTAGTTATTTTTATGCTTACTCATAATTTATTTCTCCTTATTGGTTCGATAGTTTAATTCCAATGTACCCATTGTAGGTCTTGTCACCGATCCGTATTTTTTTCGGCTCGACTTTATTCGCAAGCTGGCTGCGCAGTATGCGCGAAAAGCGTGTCCGATCGGTTATGATCGGCAAGTCGTGTCCCACGCAATAGGCGGTGCAGGCTTCGTGCAGGTCTTGCGTAGAGGTAAAGCTGTTATCGTCGGTCAGGATACAGCAATCATTCAAAAATGCAGCGATATTCTGGTTTTCGGACATAGGCGATGCATAGGACTGGGATAACAGTTGATCGACGAGGGCCTGTCCTGCAAAGATGTACTTGTCCGCAAGCAGACGGTGATATGCGTGGATTGCGCGGAGAAAGATGCCGTCCCGCTCGGCGAGGATTTTCTGCGTGAGTAGATGATCCTGCTGTTCCGTAGGGATAGAGAACCGAAAAGGTATCACCACCATGCGGGATAACAGCGCCGTATCTTCTTCGGCCATCCGAATCGGAAAGTTCGATGCGAACACGAGATTGATCGCTGGTGCCATGGTTGCAAGCGGCTTATACTTTTCCTCCACTGTCATAAGATCGCGTCCTGTGATCTGTTTAAGCGTTGCAACGGCCTGTGCCGAGAGCGTACGATTAGGAAGATCACCGCAGATATTGAGCTTCTTTTCAATCAGGGCTGCACCGGAAAAACGATCGCCAAGACGGTAAAGATCAAGTGTGCTCACAGCTTCGGGATTGAACATAGAGCGCAGCAGCTCAAGCAGCACGCTTTTGCCGCTGTTGCTGACACCTTGCAGCAGGAAGAATACCTTACCATCGGTATCACAGGCAAAAATATAGCCGAGCATTTGCCAGATACGCATTTGCAGAGCGTAATCATTTCCGGTGATAAAACCTATGAAATTGTCAAAGTGCGGCGTACCATGGCACAGAGTAGGCAGCGATACATTCAGACAATGCGTGAAAAAGTAGGCAGGAGTATGCGGCGATATGGTGTTCGTTGTCATATCATAGATACCGTTCTGGATGCAGAGCAGCGAATGGTTGCCTGGTGGTTCAGCAAGCAGCTTGGAATTGCTGAGCAGGAAGACTTCGATGTCCTCGAAAACCCGCTTGCTGCTGTGTTTTTCGATGTCATCAGCACAGAGCGCGCGCATTAGGCGGCGTAGCTCACCAATCTGCAATAGGTGATACCAGCCGTTCGCATACCAGTAAATGTGCTCTTGGTAGATGCGGATTTTTCCAGTTGCGGCAATGTGGTTGGCGATAGTCGCGGCATTGGCCGCTTTGGGACGCTCTATTACGGGTGGACAAACGGCTGTTTCCGTTGGCGCAGGCTGATTCTGTGGAATCGAAACTGCTGCCTGCTGTGCAGGTGCACAGGAAACTGGTGCCAGAGCGGGAACGGATATAGCCTTTTCAGGATTGTTCGTATTGTTGGCACACCCCTGTTGTGATATAGTAATATCAGAGGAATTGGAACAAAATGCAGACAGGACATTGTTCATCACATCTTCTGGCGATGCTGTCGGTGAATCAGTGGGTACTGCTTCATGGTTTTCGAAGTTGATCGCATCAAAGAGGATGGGAATAGCGTATCCGTTTTTGTCCAGTGGGTAATTGTTTGATGTCGTAGGAATACCTCCTTGTTTTTGTACTTGTGAGGCCTCGATGACATAATACACTAAGTAGTAAGAAATACAAAATCTACGAAATCAGCAACAATTAGAGGTGTTTGTGAAAAGAGAACATTGAGGGTTAGCACGGAATTAGCTATCAAAAGAAGATTTAGTTGTAATGAAATTTGCAGACCATAAAATAAGAGAATAGAAATTCATATAAGTTTATGGATAAAAACGAAAAAATCATTAACAGGAAGGAGAAAAATAGTATGTCTAATGAAAATAAAGTGCAAATAGAATGGGTACAGTGTTGTATAGCGCACAAGCCGCGCAACATAGCAAGACAAACACCTATACGATGGGAAGTTGATCCGGTGCTCTTTGGCAAGCGGTATCATGAGGAGCGAACAAAACGTCGCCTTTCACATGAGCAGGTGAGAAAAAAGGTTATGGATATGATAGGTGAAGATATATCGGTGTCCTATTTGCAGGAAATTGAGCAGGGAAAATGCAACAGTAGGGAATGGTGCCATTATCTTGCAAAGATTTTTGATGTATGTCCGGAATATTTTGCAGGTGTGGAAGATTTTCGTTGGATTACAAGAGAGAAGGCTCATAATAGCGTTTACCCTGAGAAACAGACAGAAGAAAAGCTGATAAAGGCTATTTCGTTTGAAGATGAATTGCGGCCATCGTTGCAAGCGCAGGAAAAGTTCGTTGAGAATTTTGTTGAAGAACAAAATGAAATGACATGGCAAAAGTCAAAAGGTCAGCAATCAGAATCTATATATGCAGACGTTTTTTATCGTTTAGCATATGCAACTCCTGAAGAACAGAAAAATTTTATGGATCTCTGGGAATTACAAAAGCAATATGTGAAAAACAGAGAGAAGGATCAACGTAAAGAAGATGAATTGCGAAAAAGTTTGACAAAGAAATATACATTGCATAAGGAAAATCCTGAAATTGAAAAGCGTATAGGATATGCTTTTTATAAGTTAGCAAAAGAAAATGAAGGATTGTTTAAGGTTCTGTATGAAGTGGCATCAGATTCCAATAGCAGAGCGCAGTTTCAAACGATTATGATGAGAAATTATCAATACAAGGAGTGGAGCGATTAACTGTTAAAAGAAATGGTCTGTTCCGCGTTCTGCGTTCCGCATAGATACTTTTTCCACAGTGTATATTAAGAATAATAGTAATAATAAGTATAAGTGTAAAAAGTATACCGTCAGAACGCGGAACGCGGAACACAGAAGATTTCCCCCATTTATGTGTGCATAAATGGGGGATTTGTACTATTTCTGTAAATAAGCGTATTTTCAATTATATATTATCTCCATGAAGTATCAACAACCCAACAAATACTGAATGGAGGAAACCAAAATGAAAGATACTCGAATTTGCGACAACTGCGGTGCAGAGCACCCGATCAGCAAAATGTTTGAGGTAGAGGGCGACTGGCTCTGTGAGGACTGTGTAGATCGTTTGACAGTAACCTGTGACCGCTGCGGCGATCGCATCTATCAGGAAAGCGCCGTTGAGGACGATCATCACACGCTCTGCGAGGGCTGCTTTGACGAGCACTATGTCCGCTGCCACGACTGCGGCTGCATCCTGCGCAGCTACGATGCATACTTTGATGACGACGATCTTCCTATTGCTCGGACTGCTGGGACGAGCACGAGGGCGCGATTCACGACTACAACTATACGCCCGACCTTGTGTTCCACGGCAAGGGCCTGCGGCATTTTGGCGTAGAGCTGGAGATTGATGAGGGCGGCACGGTGAACAGCAACGCACAGAAGTTGCTCGACATTGCCAACGCAAACGCCGAAAACTTGTACATCAAAACCGATGGCAGTCTGGATGAGGGTCTTGAACTTGTTACACATCCCATGACGCTGGAATACCACCTGAACGAAATGCCGTGGGAGCAGGTACTCTGTAAAGCACAGCGCATGGGGTATCTCAGCCATGCCGCCGGCACCTGCGGCCTGCACGTTCACATCTCTCGCCTGGCCTTTGGCTGTACTTACGAACAGCAGGAGGCCGCGATTGCCCGTCTGCTCTACTTCGTGGAAAAGTTCTGGGCCGAGCTTCTGCGGTTCAGCCGCCGCACGCAGTCGCAGATGAATCGCTGGGCGGCACGGTATGGTATCCGTCTTACGCCGTCCGAGCAGATGAGCCACGCGAAAAATTCTTGTGCTGGTCGTTACACGGCGGTCAACCTTACGAACTCTGACACCGTAGAAATCCGTATGTTCCGCGGAACCTTGAAGTTAAACACACTGAAAGCCACCTTGCAGATGGTAAATCATCTGGTCGAGGTGGCTGTTTCTTTGTCCGATTATCAGGTGCAGGACATGAGCTGGTTTGACTTCCTCGACGAAATCAAGGAGCCGGAGCTTATCCAGTATCTTAAGGAACGCCGCCTGTATGTCAACGAACCTGTCACCGCAAGCGAGGAGGAATGAGTATGTGCAGTCTGTTTGGCTTAATCGACTTCAAAGGTGTGCTCAACACCCATACGAAAAACAAAATCCTGAATACGCTGGCTCGTGAGTGTCAAGTGCGCGGCACGGATGCAACCGGCATTGCCTACAACTTTAATGACCGCCTGCGGATTTATAAGCGCCCGATTCCCGCTCGAAAGATGAAGATTCACATTCCGAACGGCGTGAATACCATCATGGGCCATACCCGCATGACAACACAAGGCAATGCGCAGTTTAACCAGAATAATCACCCGTTCCTTGGTCATGTTGACGGCAGTAGCTTTGCTCTCGCGCATAATGGCGTACTTTGGAACGATCGCGAATTACGTTTGAACGAAAATCTTCCGCAAACGAGCGTTGAGACCGACAGCTACATTGCCGTCCAGCTCTTAGAGAAAAACAAAACCCTCGACTTTGACAGCCTCAAAAATATGGCTGAAAAGGTCGAGGGTTCTTTTGTGTTTACCGTTTTGGATACAGACAATTCCATCTGGTTCGTAGTCGGAGATAATCCGCTGTGCATCATGTTCTATGATGGTTACTTGCTCTACGCTTCTACGAGGGATATTCTCTGCAAAACCATCAAGAAGTTAAAGCTGAACACACCCTCTGATATTCTGGATCCAAAGGAGGGTGAGATTTTGAAGATTGACCGAGCAGGACATATCACTACCGGCAGCTTTATGCCGAAAACCAGCTATGAGCATTGGTGGCGGCGTTATCCTTATTACTGCAGTTACTACGAGGATACGACTGCGAACTACGATGATCTGTTCAGCGTGGCAAAGGCGTTCGGCATAACGGCGGATGAAATTCAGGCACTGCTCGACTACGGCTGTTCCATGGAGGAAATCGAGGAAATGCTCTACGATCCTACTCTGCTGCACGAAATGACCGGAGAGTTGTTATACGCATACTAAGAGGGGAGGACGAACAACATGGGCTTATTTAGTGTAATCTGGGTACTCGGTGAAGTGCTGGAAGCATTGGACGAACTGCTCGATCTGACCGATGATGTGTAGTTTCAAAAACGCCTGACTTTTGGCACATTGATTTTGAAACGAGTTTTGGAACAAAAACTGCCCTCGGAATACCACATTCCGAGGGCAAATTTTTTTGTTTCATAAACGAAGATTTTTGCAACCGGAGGACGATATGAAGCACTATAAATTCGGCTATGCCCGTGTCAGCACCGAACAGCAGAACCTTGCGCGGCAGCTTGATATGCTGTCGCAGTACGGCGTGGACTACATTTTCAATGAGAAAATGACGGGCACCAAACGCGATCGTCCGGAGCTGAACAAACTGCTCGACCGTATGATGGAGGGCGACACGGTGGTGATTGAGAGCCTGTCCCGCTTGGGCCGCAGCACGAAAGACCTGATTGAGCTGGTGGAACTGTTCCGCGAACGCGGTGTGCATCTGGTCAGCCTGAAAGAGCAGATCGACACCTCCACACCGGCAGGCAAGCTGCTGTTTACGCTGATGAGTGCCGTCGCGCAGTTCGAGCGTGATGTGATTGCAGAGCGCACCAAAGAGGGTTTGGATGCCGCCAGAGCACGCGGCCATATCGGCGGCAGACCGCGCACCAATGCACAAAAAGTCAAGCAGGCTGTGAAGCTCTATCATACCAAACAGTATACCGTTCGGGAGATTGAGGAGCTGACCGGGGTGAAGAAGGCAACGTTGTATCGGAATCTAAAGTAGCAATCATCCGCATTAACGCTCTTCCACAATAACGCCAATAATCTGAAAATCTGTGACTTCACCATATAATGTACCTTCATGAACCAACATATCTCCTTCATATTCAGAACCATATCCCGTTTGGTTCATAAAAGTCTGACCGCCTAAGTGACAAGGCATTGTGAAGGGTATCCTTGCCCCCTCTTTAATCTTCCCTTCCGGAATACGAGATAATTCCTTGAATAGTTCGGCAGCAAAAGAAGGGCGTCGTAAATAAGTACTGGAGATATATGCTCCGGAGAGCTTCTTTAAACCTGTCATGGTAAGAATATCTTTCGTCTTTATTACCTGATAAGGACTTCTCATGACAACCAGCGATAAACTCTTCCAATTAGATGTAATACCAAATTTTCTAAATACTAAAAACTTCTTTTTAGAATAATAGAACTTATCCATAATCGGTGTAGTTTTGGTCCTTGCATCTAAAAATGCATACATAGAATTATCTGTATTCACCTCATAAATGCAAGAAACACACGAATCAGCAATCTCCTGCCGTTGAATATTATTTAATTGCTGATACAGCTCAATTTGCTGTTTCTCTGCATCATCTATTTAATGCCGCAGATTTTCAATCAATTTATCAAGATCCGCAATTTTCTGATTAATTACATCCTTAGTATTCATAAAGCACTCTCCTTTTCCCTAAATTACTCTAACAGCGGCTGGTTCTGTGCCTCCAATTTGGTATTGCACGCAATGATGCCGCATCGCTGGTACAGACACTCTATAATAACCACATCACGCGCGTTTCGCGGGTACAGCACAGCATGACCTGCGGCTTTGAGAAGCGCCTGCGTTTCCTCTACCGTAAGCTGAAAGCCAAATGCAAGCTGTATCAGCTTGTCCCGTGTCGGTGTATAAGTACCGTCGAAAAGCTGGTAGCCATAGGTACGCGCCAAGCCTGCCGCACAGATTACTGCCGCTCTTGTCAGCTGTTTACGTTCCAGCAGGTCCGCTAATAGCTCCGGTACGGTTTTATTCTGCAACTCGTCAGCGTTCTCCCGAACAAAGGCTGCTGCATCTGGCTTGCTGCGCAGAATATCCATCAATTCGCCTGTGGTCTTTTCCATCTGTATCACCGTTTCTGTCATCTATTGATTCCCATTATAGCACAGAACCATTTCGCCTTAAAATCAAATTCTAACCCGATCCGAACTCATCAGTAAAACCGCATCGGAGGCATTACAGATGAACAACAATAAGAAGACTAAGAAAAAGCGTCACAACGGTGAGGGCAGTATCCGCCAGAAACCGAATGGGCGCTACGAAGTCCGCGAGATATGGAAACCGGTAAATCGACTCGTATTTCCAAGTACGCCGATACACTTGATGAAGCTGTTGATATACAGCACGCTTTGAGTGTCACTATGGTACAGACACCGCAGTATTTACAGAACAATACGACCGTAGGCGAATGGCTGGATAACTGGCTGACAACTTATATGCAGCACACGCTCAAGCAGTCCACCTATAAGAGTTATGAAACCTATGTCCGCAAGCATTTCAAACCGTCGCTCGGCACTATCAAGCTGAAAGAGCTGACCCCGCGTACGCTCCAGATATTCTACAACTACAAGCAGGAGCAGGAGAACTTATCTCCCAAAACCATTTCCAATCTGAATATGTGCTTACATAAGGCTCTCGCACAGGCACAGTCAGAGGGACTGATTCTCTCCAATCCGTCCGGCAGTGTAAGCCTGCCGCCGCTCATCAAACCGCATATTGAGGTTTTGACCCGTGAACAGCAGGCCCGTTTGGTGCAGGCAAGCTATCAGTTCCGGTATGGCGTATTCGTGCGGATGACCTTGGTAACTGGCTTACGATTGGGTGAGGTAGTCGGCCTGCGCTGGTGCGATATTGATTTCTATACGAATATGCTTCATGTCAACCAGACGCTCAATCGCTTACAGCGCTATGATGATGACGAGGCCGACAGCAAAACCGAGATCGTTACGCAGACACCGAAATCGCAGAACAGCATCCGCAGTATCCCTATGCTGCCTGATCTGGTGATGGACCTCCAGAACTGGCGAACCGTGCAGATGCAGGATGCCGCCGCGCTAGGCACTGCCTACTTCGACAGCGGTCTGATTGCTACGCAGGAGAACGGCCTCTATGTCGAGCCTCGCCTCATGCGCGAATATTATCAGAAGATGCTGGCTGCGGCCAATCTGCCGAACTACAACTTTCATGCACTGCGGTACACCTTTGCGACCCGTGCAATGGAGCAGGGCATGGATGCGAAAACGCTCTCTGTTCTGTTAGGTCATTATTCTGTTGGATTTACGCTGGATACCTATGCTCATGTGCTGACTGACCAGAAATGGACTGCGATGCAAACGATGGCGAATATGTATAATATGGAGCCGCCGCTGCGTCAGCCGATCCAGTTCTTTTGAGAGAGAAATAAAGCTGCCCCGAGCGGGCAGCTTTATTTTTTTGCCTAAATCTTATAGTAATTTCTTCAGCAATCAATCCATCTTTTCATACTGTCCTGCAGAATCTATTCCTTCTATTAAGGGGAATATTTCTATAAATGGATAGATTTCAGTGCCTAATATTTGCTTATCATATGCTGTTTGCAGTCGTTCCTTAGACTTGCATTTACCATACATAATACAAAGACCGCATACTAATTCATTTTCCTCGATTGGACTAATTGAAAATAAATACTTAAACACCAAATCTTTTACATAATAGCGTCGTACACTACTATAATCACTAAATTTTGCATCTACGATCATATATTGGGAATCGCCATTTTCTTCAATTTTAATCAGAAAATCTGGCACATAGTAATGACCGCCTTGCCTACAGTCATCTTCATTACCCGCATACACAGATATAGAATTATTTCTATACAACCCGATACCATTTACAGAGCGCTGATCTGTATCAAAAATTACAGGCTGATAATATAAAGTAATCCTTTTCTGACCATTTTTTAATACAAATGTATTTCGTACAGAAGTATTTTTGTATTTCCATCGTTTTGATACCGGATATACGCAACGTCTAGAAGACTCCAATGAATACCCTCTATCTCTGAAATAGCAAAGGAATTTCGCCAAAAGATAACTTTCATACAAAGCTGAAATTTTAATAAAGGAGAGCATAAAATGTTCTTTAGAAAAATTATATATTCCAAAACTAAACCATTGATGAATTCTAACGAATATTCGATTATATTGTGGAACGGAGAGAAAAATTGCAGTCGGTCTAGGGGGTACTATATGTTGATCTAGGGGGATACGAAGAATATCACTATACATTCCCCATAAATATGTAAATTTTTCAGACAATTTCTCCAACTGAGTCTTTCCATCTTCTATCATTTTTCTTGTTTCAGAAAACATAAAAAATGATGAATAAATGTACTCTGAGCTATAATCTTCATCATTGGGGATTTTACTTAATAGATTACAGCAATATCCTTGCAAAGATTGTACCGAATCAATCATATTCCTTAGAAATGCTAAAATCACTCTATTCTCATATATATCATATGAGCGTGTATTTTGAACAGTTTCTGTTTTCTGTGGTTGATACACACGATTTCCAATAAATATACCTTGCGTACTATTTACTTGCCGCAAGTACTCTGGATGCGTTGCTGTATATGACAGCGTTCCCTGCGTCACATATTGTATTCGCTCTAGTCTCTCAATTACAGACATCTTTTCCAACTTGAATCTGCTATTAGCTTTGAAATATCCATAACTACTCTCATATATAGCTGCAATCTCTTCTGCTAACAAAATCTGTGTCGCAAGACTACGGTACCCATTCTCTTTAAGCCCAGATGGTTTTTCGGTTTGAGTTCTCCATTTAACAAAAGCCATTCTTGATTATTATAAACAAATCTAGCCATTGCTTCTACCGAATTATTAAGTTCCTCTCGTCGCACCAAAATCGGTAAATACTCTGAATTCAGCGTACATTCTTGTCCATCTACTAATATAAGCGTAATAGACAACTCCGCAAACCCATAACAATCTAGAAAAATTCGTCTATTGCTTATCCCTCGACTAGGAAAATAAATTCGTCCATTATTGTAAACAGAGGACTCAAGCACATCATTGACATATACACGAACATCAGCAATTCGGTTCAAATCTTCACAATTCAATCGCATTTCATAACTTAAATCAGCGAAAATTTTATTGTTATTGCCCGTAGAATTCTCTATAATATGCTCTAGTCCAGCTTGGCGATTATCTATCCACCTACAAACTTACCCCCAGAGAACTTGCAATGAAAATTATCCTGGATGTGATCGAGAATACCGGAATTACAGCCACCGCAGGTATTGGTACGAATCTTTATTTATGTAAAGTCGCAATGGATATCTTGGCAAAACATATCCCTGCGGATGAGAACGGCGTGCGCATCGCAGAGCTGGATGAGATGACCTACCGTCAAACCATGTGGTCGCACCAGCCACTCACCGATTTCTGGCGGGTTGGACGTGGATACGCCAAGAAGTTAGAGGCACACGGAATGTTTACCATGGGCGATGTTGCGCGAATGTCGGTATGCAATGAGGATCTTCTTTACCAGCTCTTTGGGAAAAACGCTGAGTTGTTGATTGACCATTCGTGGGGCTGGGAACCCTGTACCATCCAAGCGGTTAAGGCATATCATCCCAGTGAAAACAGCCTTGGTTCCGGTCAGGTCCTGCATTGCCCGTATTCCGCAGAAAGGGCTCGGTTGGTGCTGAGAGAAATGGCAGAGCAACTGGCACTGGATTTGGTGAGTAAGAAGCTGATGACCGACCAGATTGTTCTGACGGTCGGCTATGACATTGAGAACCTAACTGATCCGGCACGGCGAAATCGTTATCATGGCCCAATAGTCAAGGATCACTATGGCCGCGAGGTTCCAAAGCACGCCCATGGAACTGAGCGCCTGAACGATTATACCTCCTCTACAAAGAAAATCATGGGGGCAGCTACAGCGCTCTTTGATCGTATTGTGAATACCGACCTCATGGTGCGGCGACTTAACATCGTTGCGGGTCGGGTGATTTCAGAGAGTGAGGCGATGACCAGAGAGGGCGAATTTGAGCAGATGGATCTGTTCACCGATTATGCTGCCGTTGAGGCTCGTCGAAAACAAGAGCAAGCAGAACTGGATCGGGAGCGAAAAATGCAGGAGGTTATGCTCACTATTAAGAAGATGGTGCCCATACGAACTATGAATTATCGGCGCATAGACCGCACGGTTGCAGGACATATTCGACCCATCCGTTACATCTGTACCCTCAGTCTGTGAGGGGGAACATCGTATAGGAGAAGGCGGCAGCGGGATGAATCTGCTGTGGCTGCAGATAAACTTTGCGCGCTTCCAAGCTGAGGAGCTTACACTGAATTTGGGATGGCCGCTATGCCCGTGTCAGCCTGCCCAGTGGAAACTTCAGCAGCACACACGCTTCTGTAACGGCTGTGTCGGCTGACAGAAGCGTGGAATGGGCTGGAACTTTAATCAGTTTTTGTGGATACAGTGGTCAAAACATCCATAGACTCCCTTGAGCCGCTGGCGGCTCAAGGGAGTTTTTTACGATAAATTCATATTCCTCGATAAATCTCGATTTGCCCTTGCATAAAGAAAAAAATAAATGTATAATTATTAGACACTTGATTGTGAGGAGTGCAGAGAAGAATGTCCATTGAAACGTCGAAAAAGAAAAAAGGCATCCAGATGCCCCACACGTACATTATTCTGTTTCTGATCGTGTTGGTTGTCTGCCTGCTGACCTACGTGATTCCTGCCGGCCAGTTTGAGCGCCAGGAGGATGCCAGCGGCCGTATGCTGATTGTACCGGGTACATACACTCAGGTGGAATCGTCACCGGTTTCACCGCTGGAAATCCCCATGGCTTTTGTGAGAACTCTGGGCAGCTCCAGCGTAAACGAGATCATCTTCTTTATTTTCATTATCGGCGGCGCCTTTGAGCTGATTATGCAGACAGGGATGATCACCGCCTTTTGTGCCAAACTGGGCAAGATGTTTGCGGGAAAAGAAAAGCTGCTCATCCCCATCTTCATTACGGTCTTTGCCGTAGGCGGCTTCACCATGGGAATGTCTGTGGAGGTTCTGGTGTTTGTGCCTATTGGGATTGCAGTGGCCAAGGCAGTGGGCTATGATACCATCACAGGTACAGCCATGATCGCCATGGGCTCCATCGTGGGCTTTACGGCGGGCATCTATAATCCCTTTAATGTGGGTGTGGCTCAGTCCATCGCGGGTGTGACTCCCATGTTCTCCGGAGCCTGGTATCGCTGGATTATCCTGGTGGCGTTTATTGTTGCGACCAGCCTGTATATTATTCATTACGCGGAGAAGGTAAAGAAGAATCCCTCCAAGAACCTGATGGGGAACGAGGATTCCAACCTGGAGGATGTGGATGTATCTGCGATTGAAGTGACCGGACGGCACAAGCTGATCCTTCTGGCCGTTGTCATCGCGCTTGCCGTTTTGATTTACGGCGTGGCCTACTTGGGATGGTTTATCACCGAAATGGCTACTTTGTTTTTGGTGCTGGGTGTGGTATGCGGTATTCTGGCCGGGTTCAGCGGCAACAAGATCTGCGATCTGTATGTGCAGGGCATGGCCAATATCACCTTCGGTGCGATGATTGTGGGAGTGGCCGGTACGATCAATACCGTTATGGTGGACGGCATGATCATTGATACCATTATCAATGCCTTGGCCAATGCGATTGTGGCACTGCCCAGCTCGGTAAAGATCATCGGTATGTTCCTGGTGCAGAACATCATCAACCTGCCCATCAACTCTGGTACGGGCCAGGCGGCAGCCACCATGCCGATCATGGCGCCTGTGGGCGATCTGGTGGGCCTGACCCGCCAGAGCACTGTGCTGGCCTTCCAGCTGGGTGACGGCCTGACCAATGCCATCTACCCCACTTCGTCCACCATGCTGGGATTTTTGGCTGCGTCCAAGATTCCCTATTCCGTGTGGCTGAAGTACGTCATTAAGCTGGTGATTTTGCTCAGCCTGGTTTCTATGGCCTTCCTGGCTTTGGCTGTGGTGATCGGTTACTGATCCGTTTAGAGCTGGCCGCCGCAACTGCATGGCGCGACGGCAGGATATTATAAATTTCAAAGATATAGGATGGGACATGCCATGGAAGAAATTCAGAAGCAAATTGCGAATATCGTTTCAGAGCTGATGCCGCAGCTGTGCGCGCTGAGCGACGAAATTTTTGATTACGCCGAGCCGGGCTATGAGGAGTACCGCTCCTCAGCTGCGCTGACAAAGTGGCTGCGAGCCCACGATTTTGAAGTAACCATTCCCTACGCCGGGCTGGATACGGCTTTTTGTGCCGTGTACCGCCACAAGGGAGGGCGGGCTGCCGGAGGGCGCGCAGTAGGATTTTTAGGGGAATATGATGCGCTGCGGGGCCAGGGACATGGCTGCGCCCACCATATGCAGACCCCTGCCATGATCGGCGCGGCAATGGCCCTGCGGGGAGTGCTGGAGTCTTCGGACCAGCCCTTTGAGATCCATGTGATCGGGACGCCCAGCGAGGAGTCGCTGGACGGAGGCAAAAACGAGATGGCCGCCCACGGCGGGTTTGACCATATTGATGTGGCCTTCATGGTGCACGGCAGCACATTGACCCAGCTGGAGACGCCCTCTCTGGCTCTGATCGAGATGGATGTGGAATTTCACGGCAAAACCGCCCACGCGGGTATTGCGCCTTATGCTGGGCGCAGCGCAGTGGATGCGGTGACCATGCTGCAGACAGGGCTTGGGCTCATGCGCAATCACCTCAAGGATTCCAGCCGGGTGAGCAATATTGTGCTGGCTGGGGGGACGGCAGTCAACTCCGTGCCCGATTTTGCCAAGGTTAAGGTAGAGATCCGCCACTCCTCCATGGCGTATCTGGAGAGCGTGGAGCAGTGGACCCGGGAGATTGCCCAGGCTGCTGCCATGGCTACCCAGACACAGGTACAAATTACCCCTGTGGCGCATATTTACAACACCACCATCAATGATGCCATGGGTGCGCTGCTGATGGAGTGTGCAGAAAAATTTGCGTGTGACGGAATTGCTCCGCCCCGGAAGGACTGCGGTTCTACCGATTTCGGCGCGGTGACCCACCGGCTGCCCAGCTGCTGCCTGCGGGTAAAGACCATCGAGACAGATGATCCTCCTCACACGGACGCATGGGTAAAGACCGGGAAAGAGGCGCGGGCTCATCAGGGCATCTATGACGGTGCTGTGTGCTGTGCACTGGCTGCCTTCCGCCTTGTGACGGATGAGGCTGCCTGGCAGGATGTGTACCAGTGTTTCCTTGCGCACCAAAAGGAGAATTGAGGAATGGAAGAACTCTCACGGGAATGCCTGATGGAGACACTGGATGTGTTTTCCGGGCTGAAGCGCATCGGCGGTTCGGAAGATGAGCACCGTGCCTGCGGCTATCTGATCAAGAAGCTGCAGGAATGGGGCATTCCATGCCGCGTGTATGAGTGTGACGGATATGTCTCCACTCCTATAGAAGCGTCAGTTACTGTAGAGGGGATGGATCAGACCTTTGAAGCCCTTCCCCGTTCCTTCTCCGCCCATTGTCCGGACGGAGTGACCGCCCCCTTGTTTTATGATGTCCATGCCCACGACCAGCTGAAGCCCAGACAGGAGCAGGATTGGTACGCGGGGGCGCGGGGCTGCATCGTGATTGGGGACAATTTTTATGAGGACTATGTTCAAAAGCTGCGGGGATACGGTGTAAAGGGCCTGATCCATCTGTGGACCAGCGAGGAGCCTGTGCTTCACTACGAGACGGTCAGCCCTGTGTGGGGCACCGCGGAGCCTGAAAACGGAAAAACCTATCCTGATTTTCCGGTGGTGGGCCTGAGAAGCTGTGACAGAGAATCCATACTGCCCTTGCTGACGCCTGGAGCCTGCAGCCGTACCGCGACGGTGCGCAGCGTACTGCAGTGTGGATGTGTGCGTCTTCAGATCCCTGTAGCCGAGCTGGCCGGTGAAACGCCGGAGTATGTGCTGGTGGGCAGCCACTATGACTCCTGGGATTATGGTGTGACGGATAATGCCACCGGGAATGCCGCTGTGTTGGAACTGGCACGGGTACTGTCCCAGAAGCAGCTGCGGCGGGGTGTCAAAATCGCGTGGTGGCCGGCCCACTCCAACGGACGGTATGCCGGGAGCACTTGGTACTGCGATGAGCAGTTTGAGGACCTGGATGCCCGTTGTGTGGCGCTGGTCAACATGGACTCTCCCGGCTGTATGGGAGCGCAGGAGATCGGGTTTTCCACGTCCGGTGTGGCAGGGGATACCCTTGGGGATATCCTGCGTCGGTGCACCGGGCAGGCTGAGGTGGTGATCCGCCCGCTGGGGCGGGGATCAGACCTGTCATTTTTCGGACCGCGCATTCCCATCCAGGTGTCCTTTGACTTTTATCAGGCGCCGCCCAACCGTGGCCGCTGGCACTGTGCAGGCAGCGGCGGAGGCTGGTGGTGGCATTCCGTGGAGGATACCATGGATAAGGTGGACCCCCAGCTTCTGATGAGGGATACACGGGTGCTGGTGGAGCTGGTAAAAGAGTTTGCCGATGAAGCGCATCTTCCCTTTGACGCGGCAGGGTGTCTGGCGCAAATGAGAGATACTGTGGCAGACATCCGGACCCATTGCGGCGATGACTTTGATTTCGCTCCTGTAGAACGGGCACTGGAGGAGTTGGACAAGGCCTGTGCCGGGCGTATCTGCTTTTCCAGTGACAGACAGGCGAAGGAGGCAGGAGGCCGGCTGACGAGACTGCTGTGCAGTGCCTGTGATGAATATCACTTTGACAACACATTTGCAGTGGGCCTGCTGCCCGGTCTGCAGCTGGTCAGGGGCAAGCACCGCAACGACCTGCCACCTCAGGAATTTTTGTATTGGCGGACAGCCTTCCGCCGGCAGGTGAACCGCTTTGTATCTGAGTGCACAAGCATTGTCCAAGCACTGAACAGCGACGCGGACAGTGTGGTATGATAGAGAAAGGGGATATGGATTATGCAGACCAATATCAAAGAGTATGACGAATCGTTTGATCTTACCCAGGCACTCCAAAAGAAGGGCACCAAGGAATATGGTTTTATTCATTTGGCCCAGCGGGCCAACGGTTCATGGGTGAATATTCCCATTATGCTGGCGGTGGGCGCCCAGGACGGTCCCACGTTGGTGGTGGATGCCTGCAACCACGGCGACGAGTATGAGGGTACTGAGGGAATTATCAAGACCTTTGAGGGGCTGGATGTATCCAAGATGAAGGGAAGCTTCATTGGAATCCCTGCCCTGAATGCAGAGGCCTTTGCCGAAATGAAGCGCTATAATACCCTGGACTTTGTGCCCCAGGATCTGAATCGCATCTATCCGGGCGGAACCGGCCCCATGACGGCTTATGTGTGCAGCTGGTACTGTGAGAACATCATCAAGAAGGCTGACGCGGTGATCTGCATCCACGGCGGCGGCAACAGCGAGTATCTGGAGCCTGTTGTGCTGTACTGCGGAGAGGAGTCTCCTGTGGCGTATAAGTCCCGTGAAATGGCCCAGTGCTTTGGCTTTAAGGTCTTGTGGAAGAACACCCGCTACGCGGAGAACAGCGGAATTGAGGATGAGTATGCCTATCAGATGGGCATTCCCTGCATTACACCCGAGATCGGCGGACAGTGCACCCGCATGTATCAGCGGGATGAGCACAAGCAGATGTTGGAGACCGGAATTCGCAATGTGATGACCCTGCTGGGGATTCTGGAGGGCAGCGTGCCCGCCAATGAGGGCGTACACCACTATGACATTGATTATATCTATAACCGCAACGGCGGGATTCATGTGCCTGTGAAGAAGGCAATGGATTCTGTGCGTAAGGGCGACACGCTTTCCATCATTACGAACCTGTTCGGAGAGGAAGTGGATCGGGTCATTGCTCCCTTTGACGGTGTGGTCATCGGGTACTGGACATATTCTGTCTGTCCTCCTCATGGCTGGGTATACATGGTTGGCAAGCCTGTGGATGGGGAGTAAAGCGCCCAGATCCATGCATCCTGCAAATCGAAGTGCCAGTTGAGTATCCTAGATACGAACAGGGCAGAAGCAGAGTGGGCTGTACATGGCCTGCAGAAATGAAAAAGGGCACCCTTTTGGATGCCCCAGTCTGTCGAAAAAGTCCAGCGAAAGCTGGGCTTTTTCGTTTGTAAACGGGAAAAATGAGTGGTGAGGGATGCTGAAACGGGGAAAAATGGGGCACAATGACCGGGTGTCTGGACATGCTGACAGCCAGCTTAGCTGGTGGTTTTGACTTGAGCTTATGCAATCAACAGCTTCTTATTGTTGGATAGACAACTTGATTTTCTGATAGGTGTTCCAATCAATGAGGTTTTGTTTGCGAAGGACCTCATTGAAGTAATCAAACCAGATTCGTTTCGTCAAAGCCTCGCGGCTTGGTTTTCTCATACGCAGGCCCCCTTTGCTACAGTATGCCTGATCTTTTGGGCGGTCATACCTGGCATGATGATAAAAAATGAATCTGCTCATTTTCCAAGGAGCAGGGCCTGTGCGAGGGTAATTGGGCCCCTTTTGGTGATCGACTGCACTGAGATTGTTCCGTAGGGTAAGGTTGTATCTCATATACCGCTCTTGTTGCTTTGTGGATGGCGATGGAACATATATTCCAGATCTGGCTCTTTTGTGGACAGGATTCCCGCTTGTAATCTCTGGTTGCTTAACATATGCCAAAGCGACGAGCAAACGGGGAGGGAAATATCCGCAAACGAAAGGACGGACGCTGGGAGGGTCGGTACACAGTCGGTCACGATCCAGAAACAGGAAAGGCCATCATTAAAAACGTCCTTGGAAAGACGCAAGCGGAAGTCAAGGAAAAGCTGAAGAAAGCCATCGAGGAAAATGTGGGCATCGACTACGGACGGGCCAAGACCTACACCGTGGGTAACTGGTTAGAAGTGTGGTATGAGAACTATGCCAAAATCAAAATGCGCCCATCCACCTACCTGACCTATCATGGCTACATCGAAAACCACATCAAGCCGCAGCTCGGCAAGATCCCGTTGAATGATCTGACGACGCTGCATCTGCAACAGTTCTACAAGAAATTGTTGGCAGAAGGGCGGGTAGAGCGAATCGAAGCACAGAAGCAGCCCAAGGGACTGAGCGCCAAAACAGTGCGCAACATCCATCAAATCATTTCCTCTGCCCTGAAGCTGGCAGTCGAGCAGCGGCTGATCGCCCACAATCCGGCAGACGGCTGTGCACTGCCGAAGGCGGAGCGCAAATCAGATTTGATCTTATCATCAATTCCGCTGATAGAATCTATATTTGTAGCTTTAGAAATCCAGCCTTTTGATTTCAGATATTCATAGATTTTCTTTTTAGTGACTTTGTCTTTTTGCTTGGAAACAGGGTGTATGAACATATCTTTAATCAACTGCTTTTTATGCTCTGTAGAAAGCGGTTGACCATCAATTTTTAATGGATTTAATTCGTTGAGCAACATATACTCGCTATATAGTAAAGAATCCTTAGGCAGAACAGGGTCACCTGTGTAAGTACAGCGACCAATTAAATTGACGAGAAATGCTTCAGCTGAATGATCAAGATCAATCAGTTGATTAAAGTTCCACGGATAAATTTTTTCTTTGCTATCAGTGTTAGAACGAACAGCCCAGTGATGTGCTGCTTTATCATTTAGTGGACCGACATAATACGGAACACGGAATTCAAATGTTTTTCTAATCTTTTCAGCAGGAGTGTAACCATCACTTTGCTGTTGCACCAGAAAAGGTAGATATGAAGAAGCATTTTTCAATATTGCATCTAATTCGCGCAGTTGAAGCTGATAGGGGATAACTCCATTTTCAGAGCTTCGCAAACGCGGCAGAAAAGAACCATCAACGATTTTTTGATATATAGTTGCAATGACAGGGGATTTGGATTCCGCCATTTCAGGCAAAGACTTTTTTAGGAATTTGCAAAAAGCCTCCTGTGAGCAAGTGTAATCGCCGCTTTTATGATGATATTGGCTATAGGCAGCATAATTATCAAGCTTGTCCTCTTTGTCACAAAAAATAGAGTTATATCGTTCAATGCAGTGCGCCTTAATATAATCTTTAAGTACTCTTAAGTCAATGTTATTTTGCTTATATACAGCAATTTTGGCATCGCAAAGGTATCTGTGCGTACCGATAATTTCCGCAAAGCGTGCGGCATCGTATACATCTTTGGCAGCAGTAACTACGGATATATGATCATCTAATACCTCACAAAGTTCATTGTAATTTGCGTCAAGATCATTTTGCAGCGTAATTTTCTTGGCATCTTTAAATCGGTCATCACCGAACAGATTGGAGAGTGCAACAGACCTTCCTGCCAGCAATTCAGAAATGTAAAAGGGAGAAATTCCGGCTTCATTTTTGCTGGGCTTCTTTAGACCTTCGGTAAGTAAAGCTGCCTTTTCCGTAACTCACATATTAGGAGTTTTCAAAATGTTTAGATAATTATCCGTATTGTGCGGAACAAAATCCAATCCGTATGCATCTGATAAAAGAGTACAAAAATCATCGAAACATCGGTGTACAAGGGGTACAAACAAGATAAAATAGAAATGAGGGGTGATAGAGCGGAAATGTCAGATTTTCCACTCTATCTGAACACGGTCGCTGGTGGCCTTGATCGTAGAGATCAAACCATCGGCGGCTTTTCTTTTGTCGTCAAAATCTATGCTGTCCCAGTTATCGAGATAATAGGATAACTTCTTTATCTGCTGGGGAGATATGGTTTCAACGCTCAATTCGGCGATTGCCTTTGAAATAGTCTGGCGTCGGGTGTCCAGTTCTTCAATTTTTTTGTTGGCGTAGGCAAGCAAGGTCGCATTGGCTCCGGTCAGCGTATCCAGCAGCTTTTCAATTTCTGCCTCCACCTGTGCCAGCTCCACTTGATAGGCAGTCAGTTTCGGATTGACTTTTTCCTCTCTGCCGTGGAGTATCTGAAAGTCTTTGAACTTTTCCTGCATGGCCGAGAAAATGAATTGCTCAAATTCTTCTTTGCGGATTTTCCCGCAGCCCGGACAGCCTTTGTTTTCCGTCCGTTTGGTACAGCGGAAATATCCGGTGCTGTTTGGTACATGGGTGGCTTTCAGAGCATACCCACAATGCCCGCATTTGATTTTTCCGGCCAGCCAAGTATTTTTCGGTTTCCGTCCCTGCTGGAAGGTGGTATTTGCCATAAGTTTTTTCCGGCATTTCAGCCATGTGTCAGAGGAAATGAGTGCTTCGTGGGGAGCGATAACAAGTATCTGGTCTTTTAAGCACCTGTCCTTGCCCTCCTTCACATCCCGCCCCTGGTAGAGATAGCAGCCGTTTGTTCCGACAAAGTCGGAAGCGTCATTGACAATCGCTGCGCCCTGGCTCTTGAAAAATTCGTACAGCTCCAAATCGGCCTGTGCGTAAACGGGGTTTCTTAAAAGCTGGGAAAGAAATGTACGGAACATGGATTTTCCATAAATTTTTATGTCATGTTCCTCGAAGTATCGGGTAATATCTCCGAAGGAGGTTTCCGGTTCAGCGTACATTTCAAACATCAGCCGAACATGGTCGGCGGCTACGGGGTCGGCAACCATTTTCTTTGTGCGGATACCCTCTACCACAGTAGGCTCTAACTGATAACCGTATGGTGCCTGTCCGCTCATGTGAAAGCCTTTCAGGCACCGGGAATAGTAGGCGTCTGTGACACGCTTCTGAATTGTCTCACGTTCAAGCTGGGCGAATACAATGCAGATATTCAGCATGGCCCGGCCCATCGGGGTCGAAGTATCAAACTTTTCCGTGGAGGATACAAACTCCACATCGTACTCTTGAAACAGCTCCATCATCGTTGCAAAGTCCAGAATAGAGCGGCTTATACGGTCCAGCTTGTACACGATGACCCGCCGAACCTTTCCCTTGCGGATCTCGCCCAGCAGCTTTTGAAACTCCGGCCTGTCCGTATTCTTACCGGAATAGCCTTTGTCCTTAAATACCCGGCAGCTCCCACCTTTCAATTCATACTTGCAAAAGTCGATCTGACTTTCAATGCTGATACTGTCCTTGCGGTCTACTGACTGTCTTGCGTAAATACAATCTTCTCTGATAAATTCCATATTGGGCTCCTTTCCTTGTTGGAATGGAGCTACCAACCTTACAACTATATTATACCATTAGCAGCCCCGGACAACAATGTTGCGAATGATTAGGGAAATCTGTCTCCATATTTGCTGAACACCTCGTAAAGACAATGCTCAATTTCTTTTTTGCGCTGTTCTTTCTCCTTCGGGGGAAGTACCGGCGTGAGGCTTTCCAGCACAATGATCTTCCCTTGAAATGCGACAGACTTTGTTTCTCGTTCATAAGTGACAGCTTGCGTCATTGAAAACCTCCTTTGCGAAAGTGCGTGTATATGCCTGCCTTTCCCGCTTGTCCTGTGGGGAAATGTCAAAAGACGGCACCCAGCAGGTGCCGCCCTTTGAGCTTTCTCCACTTCGGGTCAATGTGGCCCGAGGTCAGTAAGGACTGGAAAGGTACTTTTCTTTGGCGTCCTCCACGCTGTTGAGGTCAAATACTTCATAAAGCTGCCCCACAACACGCCGTATATCCTTCTTTGAAAATCCGCAGTCCTCCATTGCCATAATGACATAACCACGGCAGGCATCATTGCTCCATTCGTCCGATTCCAAGCCGGGGATCATTCCAAACGCATTTCCCATAAAGTGCTCCTTTTTTGAAAAGATGGGGAGCCACGCCGGATCGATTGGCCTATCATCAGACAGCATTGCCGGGGGCTCCCCATAGGTTTTCACTTCATTTCAGGCACACCGGACGGACATAGGCTTCATGCCCCATAGTATTTCAACTCTCCCCATTCTGATGGCAAGGCGTTCTCATTGCCTGCGACGGCTCACGGCTTGCAAGGCCGCTTCAACGCTCGGACTGTGACTAAACGCAAGTATCCGGGGTCTGCGCCTGTTCCGGTGGAGCCAGCCTTGCCCCACCTATGGCATGAACCTGTTCGCTCGCTCAGTTTTGCAAAGACTGTATTCTCTGAAATCCGAGGTCATGGCGGGTCTGTCACACAGCGCGTTCCCCTTCGTATCCGGGTGTCTTTTTATTCAATTTTCAATCTGCATGAGGCTTGTCTGAACCTCGGGCCATTGTGACCCGAAGTGTTTTGCCTCTCATAAGCCATTTCATTTTCCGGCCTAAATCGGTACGCCTTACAAAGAATTTTTCAAAATTTTTTCTAAGTGCCGCAGACCTCGCTCGATTGCGACACGAACCACTTTTTCATGGACGCCCTCTGCCCGTGCAATATCCTGTTTGGTCATGCCGAGAATGAAATGAGCGTAAATCCGTTTTGCCTGTTTGTTCGGCAGACTGGCAATCGCCGCATGAAGCTCCTGCATGGTCACTTTCCGCTCATACAGTTCATGGGGAGATAAGGCGACAAAGAGAGCTTCATGCTCCAGCCCGTCATCCCGGTCAAGGGAATAGTAGGCCTTATGGCGGTATGTACGCAGCCGGTAGGCAGCCTCTTTACGATCAAACTCTTTGAACATTTCTGCAACTTCTTCCGATACTTCCATGAAGCAATCCGATGTATAGAATGGGTAATAGTCCCGCAAATTGATAATAGCCATATTGACCTCCGTTTCGGTTGTTGGTTGACGAGTGACCGAAACGAAGGCGGCGGAGAGCGGCACCGGGGCTGGACTTCGGGCCAACTTGGCCCGAGGCTCCATATAGACGCAAAAACGCCCGGGCGGCATGAAGCCGCTCGGGCGCATGAAAATGTATTATCTGAATGGTACTGATATATTGTACCTTCATGGTTAGAATAGCCCGGAGGTGGAGCTACGCTTTTTTTAACTGATGAAGGTCATGGGAGTTATGGAAAAGTAAAATGGACACGGCGATACCCTCCTATGGGCCGCCGTGTTTACTAAAATATAAAAATCCGGCGGCACTACGCCCATGGTAATGCCGCTGGATAGTATGTATATGGAAGCAATATGGAACGGATATGAAACTACCACAATTTATTCAGTCGGAGCATCGTCTACATCAATATCAATGTCTACATCGTCCGGGATTTCGTAGTCATAAATAACGCCGCTGGAATTATCTCCTGTATTCGTCCCCTGATCTTTACGGGAAGTGCAACCATTAAGAATAAATGCACAAAGCAACGCCCCCACAAGAATTAGTACACCTTTCTTCATCTCAATTCCTCACTTTCAAAGTTCCGCCTTTGATTTCTAAAACACAGTCAGCGGCTTTTGCCACCGCATTAGAGTGTGTCACGATAATTACGCATTTGCCGTATTCCTGTGCGCTCTCTTTTAGAATTTCCGTAATCTCGGCAGCCGTGGCTTCATCCAGATTGCCCGTCGGCTCATCTGCCAGAATAACCGGCGCATCCGAAGCCAATGAGCGGGCAATCGCTACACGCTGTTGCTGTCCTCCTGACAATTTCAATACGGTACGCCGCAATTCATCTTCCGTCAGTCCCAATCTTTGAAGAATGGGGACAGCATCAACTTTTGACACCAGTTTTGTATTCTCGATAGGCGTCATATAGTCAATGAGATTGTAATTTTGGAAAATCAGCGATATGTGGTTTCTCCGATGTTCTTCCAGCCCTGTTTGTGTGATGTCAGTATCATCAAAGAGGATATTTCCTTTCGCTGGCGTATCAAGCCCGCCAAGCAAGGAAAGTAGCGTTGTTTTTCCAGACCCCGACGGGCCTAAAATCGCATACATTTTTCCGCTTTCAAAGCTAAATGAAATGTTTGTCAAAATGCCTTTCCCTTTCTCATAGGCATAGGCAACATTTTTACAAGCCAAAGTTGACATTTGATTTTCCCCCTTTCTTCAGCTCATGCGGTTTAGAATATCTCTCGGTTTCAAGCGCATAACGCTGACCGAAGAAACCGTTACGGAAACAACGATAATAAAAAACCCGATGCAGTAGAGCCGCAACAGATCTTCCAGGCCAAGAGAAATCTGAATATTCGGAGAGATCGTTTCTTCATCCTCCAGTGCGGAGCTCATATCTATGCTCTGCATGGTTGTATCGTCCTCGGCATTATCTTGTAAACTATTACTCTGGACAGTCTGCTGTAAGAGCGTATCAGCAACAGTGGCAGCAAACATATTGCTGGTAATGCCCGATGCCGCAAAAGCGAATACTGCAATCAGAAGAACTTCTGCGATATATTGTCCAAGAATATTCCTCTTTTTTATTCCTAACGAGAGAAATACACCCGTTTCATGTACCCTGGCCTTTCCCCATAGTGTCAAAATAAGGGCTAAGATGATAATGCTCACTACAATTATGCCAATCAGCAGACTTTTAACAAGTGCATCCAAACTGCTTATTGAAGCGGCCGCACTTTGATAGGCTTCATCATCTGCGGCAATCGTATAGGCATTTTCTTCATATCCCGGCAGGTGTTTTACTTGTTCCATAATCTGCTTCAAGTTCTCCGGGTCATCTACGGTGACTTTAACATCATCAAAGCCTTGTACTGCGGCGCTATTCTCAGCCTCGATTGCAGATGCAATATCTGTAAAGATGTGATTTTGAATTTTATCGTAGCTTGTGACGGCGGCCCCTAATTTCTCAGTTACATTTGCATGAAAAAGCCCGATCACTTCAAGCGAGATTTCTTTTTTTGAGCCACCCGTAATTGTGAAAGTATCCCCCAATTTAATCTGATTTTTCTCTGCTAATACATCGCTGATAATTGCACTATGCGTATCATTCTCGGCAATATGCCTTCCGGCGATTAAGGTCAGCTTTTCAGATGTAAAAAACTCTTGTTCAGAAGAACGCCAGACCCCAACGCCTGTTACACAATGGCTAAATTCTTCTTCCACTGGCACAGTCCCAGGGATAGGCAGGAGTCCGTCATACAGATTTTCTGTGGAAGCATCACAGTATTTTACGCCTGTTATATTCCGAATATTTGCTACCATTTCTGGTGATACCTGCTTCATTGAATACATGAGAACATCTTTTGTTCCATCATCATTTTCAGACTCTTCTTGACGATAGTATGGATTATCTTCGGAATAGTTGACAGCCATATCAAAGGCCCCGCCAAGATTTTTCCGCAAGTTCATCTGCGCTTGTCTTGTGGCATCTCCAATACATAGCCCACTCAAAACGAAAGTGGCAGTTACCAGCAGGATCAGAAAAAGTAAAATACTTTTCCCCTTTTTGCGTGTGACGTACAAGTATGCACGTTTTAGACAATTCATTTTATTACCTCCATTTTTGTAATCTAAGGCATCCGAGATACGGGCATAGTATATCTGCGTCATGTGGAGGGTGTATGAAACAAAGATGAAATTAAAAAAACTCTCCGGGGAATGTTTACCCGGAAAGTTTTTTTATTTTACAGTAACTGAATTGTAAAGCGCATCCCCTGCGGCTGTTCCATCGGGGTAAATGAATATGGCACGTTTAACGCACGAAAAATTGTCGCAACAATATACAGGCCAAGGCCATTTCCGCCAGTTTCCCGGCTTCTCGAAAAATCAGGGCGATAGAATGGTTCAAACAAGTGCGGTAATTCTTCTTTGCTAATGGGCGTACATTCATTTTCTACCACAATCATGTGATCTCGCAGATAAACCGATACGCATTTCCCATTAGGAGTATAACCGACTGCATTTCCAAGGATATTTGAAAGTGCTTTGCTAAATTCATGGATAGGCAACTCAACAGAAACCGCATCGTCTATTTTCAAACGAAACTGAACGCCATGTGTAGCGGCTATCAGTTGGTACGGCTCACATAAAGAGGCCAGTAGTTCCGACACATTGATTTCGGTTAGTGCTGCGTTTTTCGTAGAAACGCTCAATTTCGATGTTTCCAAAATTTCATGTATCATTTCTGAAAGGCGTTCTGTTATGGCTTTACACTCTGGCAAACAGGCATCGTAATCCTGATAGCGCCCAACACCTAATATCATGTTTTCCAGCATGGCATTAAGGGCTGTTACTGGCGTTTTTAATTCATGTGACGCAGAACGCAGGAAGTCAATTTTAGCCCGCTCATTTTCGCTTGTCTTTTCTTTCTCCAGTTCCAAGTTTTCAATCATGCACAGCAGACGATGATATAACTGGTTCACGTCGTTGGCAAGCTCCCCTAATTCATCTTGCGAGGATATACGGCATTGCGCTGATTTATCCAGTTCAGACATTTTCTTTACCGCTTTTGAAAGCTGCCGGATTGAAGATGTTGTACCCTTAGAAAAGAAATAGGCGCACAAGACGGAGAGAAAAACACAGCAGATTACAGAAAGCGGCAAGGCCCGTAACATAGCCGATTTCATAAGCCCTGCTGGTTCATAGCTTCCGGCAATCGTGAGGCTAACATTTCCAGTTGTTTCACTGGGAACAAAATCTATAACCATCTGGGGCAGTAACAGGTATAAAATCAGGTGGGCAACGCCTACGATCAACAGCATAATTGCCAGAGAATATAAAAATGTTTTCGGAAATATTTTCAGCTTTTTCATACTGCTACCTCGTATTTATAGCCAATCCCTTTTACGGTAACAATGCAGTTAAGGCGCAGCTTCTTCCGCAGATTTTTAATATAGGTGTCGATTGTCCTATCTATAATCGAGCAGTCATATCCCCATAATTCGTCCAATATCTGCGAGCGAGTAAGTACCAGCCCTTTATGCTCTACGAGGAGTTTCAGCAAATCAAGTTCTTTGGGAGTAATATCTATTTTCCCGTTTTGGTCGCTGGCCGTGTAGCCGGAGAAATTAACTTGAACATCACCGAAAGCCATAATATTGGATATGGCGCATTTCCCGCTTCTGCGTAAGAGCGCAGTAACCCGCCTGCCAAGCAGAACCATAGAAAACGGTTTTGTAATGTAGTCGTCCGCCTGTTCGTCAAAGCTCTTGACTTGTGTATATTCATCTTCAATCGCCGTAAGCATAAGGACGGGAAGAATACTTCTTTTTCGTATTTCATGGAGTACGGCAAGCCCTGTTATTTTGGGAAGCATAATATCAAGTATCACAAGGTCAATATTTCCTTGTTCAAAAATTTTCAAAGCCTCAACGCCATCAAAAGCAGGAACGATTTTATGTCCCGCTGATTTTAGATATTCGCAAATTGCTTCATTGGTCTGCTTATCATCTTCCACAATTAGTAATGTTGCCATATAGACACCTCCTTAATGATAAAGTGTACCACCCAAATATGGAGTGTGTATGAAATCCTTTTTATTATACTGCCATCCTTTCGGACTATCAATGTTGTCGTTTGGCGTGAAAATAAAATAAAATACTACTAAAACATAAAATTACGTTTCGTTCTCATAATCAAACCCGAAATGTAAAATAATATAGAGGTGATATGAGAATGTACCAAGACGAACGACGGCTTGACTTCCACGCATTAGGTCGGGAGATCAAGCGCAAAAGAGAGGCGAAAGGTTGGACGCAGGAATATCTTGCACAGCTTGTAGACCGTACCCCACGCTCTATCATGTATTTTGAAAACCGGGGTCAGCATCCAAGTCTGAATACCTTTTACCAAATCGTCACCTTGCTGGACATTTCCGTAGACCAATTCTTTTATCCTGACAGGCAGAATAGCGAAAGCGACTGCCGCCAGCACATTGATAGATTGCTCAACTCAATGGATGAAAAAGAATTGACGGTCATGGAGGCCACAGCAGAGGGACTACAAAAAGCCAGAGAAACGGAGGTCAAGTAAAAAGGGCCTTCGTTTTTCTTGTTTTTGGGGACTTTCCGGGGGTTCCGCTAAATGGCAAGCAATGCCTCTGTGGCCACAAGTGGCACAAAGGCGGCTTGTTGGGGCTCGCCCCAAACCCGTATCTTCGGGCCAACATGGCCCGAAGCGTCAGCGTCGCTTTGCTCCTTATTTTCATAACCTTAACGCTCCTTTTCCTGCTTTCTTCCCGGCTCGGTGTAGCCCATCAGAGTGTCAATGTTCGCCTTGATCGTGACGATCTCCTGCATATCCCGTCGTGCCTTCTGGTATTCTCCATAGAGCTGTTTTTTCTTTGCTGTGAGCTTGCGGCCTTCCTCCTTCAGCACATCCATTTTAGGGAGCTTCGCCCCGCCCAGCAGAGAGCGCATTTCCGCTTGTGCAGCCCGGTACAGTTCAAGGTCGGCCTCATGCTCCGCAAGGAATTTCCGGCTGTACTTCGTCGCCTTATACTGCTCAAAGACAGGTCGGGTTTTGGCATACTGAACCGTTGCGGCTTTTAGCCCGGCATTGGTTTTCATGGCCTGTTCTGTCTGCTTGATCTGCTCGGAAATGGCATGGAAACGGTCTGCTGCCTCGGTGGCTTTCTGTGCCAACTGCTCATAATCGGTCAGGCCATTGTCCTGTATATAGGCAAGAGCGGCGGCCATCTGCTTAATGTTAAATACCTTCGCCCAGCGTTCATATCCCGGCCCCTTACCGGCAGCCAGCTTTGCTTGAATATCCACCGCCAGACTGATTTTCCGCTCCGAGCGCCCGGGGCGTTTTTCTTTGCCCTCAATGGCGGACAGAACATCTTGCAAGTCGTAGCCGTCCCCCAGCGTGGAGGCACGCAGACGGGTGAAGCGTTCCTGTCCCTGCCCAGTCAGCCGGAAGCTGATACCGCCGCCCCGAACCGTCTTGACCTCATACCCGGCCCGCTTCATCAAATTGAGAAATTCGTCCAGATCAGCGGGGCGTTCCGCCAGCGCAGTATCAATAGCAAGGCGCAGTCGGTCCTGATAGGAAAGCGGCCCTTTCCGGTCTTTCTGCCACTCCCCATAGTTCCGATACTTGCTCTTGCTCCGGGGCTTCGGGTTCTCCACGATGGACAGCCCGTTTTCAAGGCACAGCCTGTCAGAGAGCCGCCGAAGGGCGAAGCTGGAGCCCCAAAAATTTCGGAATTTCCGGGTGCAGTCAAGGGTGGTGGAGTTGTAATAAATGTGACAATGGATGTGCTGCTTGTCGGTATGTGTGGTAACGATAAACGCGTGCCGCCCCTTTGTCCAGCGCATAGCCAGCTCATAGCCGATACGGTTCGCCTCCTTCGGGGTGATCTCGCCCGGATAGAAGGATTGTCGTATCTGATAGCACAGCACATTATTTTCTTTCTTCTGTTCCCGGCCCGTCATAGCGGCATAGCTGGCCTTTGCCAAAAGGAACTCGTCCGCCACGGTGGCCGGATCACATTCATAAGCGGAGATGTACTTTCCGCTTTCTGTTTTTTCCGGGTTCTTGCCATAGTCCAGACAATCCCGGATAGCCTCAGCAATCGTTTCGCCTTCGCCTGCATGGCGCTGCAACAAAGTTGTGGTAGCCAGAAATCATCCCTCCCTTCTATGAAAAAAGGGCGGCCCGTCCAGACCGCCCCGACTTCGGGCCAGTATGGCCCGAGGCTGCTTAACTTGCCAGAAACCGGTACAGAGCGGATTTGCCTCCGTCCAGCGCCCAAAGAAGGGAGCCCGCCGCCGCTTGCAGTCCATACGGCGAAAGAAGGAAGGCAAGAAACAGAAATACAATCCCTCCTATGGGCGTCGGCGTGAAAAAAAGAGCGACACCCAGCACCGCCAGGATCACAGAGGCAATCGTCAGCAGGACGGCACAAATATCAAACAGGAACACCAGCAGAGCCGTCAGAAGGGACAACACTAAAGCAAAGGGAGCAACCAATATTTTCAGCAGTATCTTCATCTTCAAAACCTCCTTTATCTATCCTTTCTACCTCTATTTTATCATGCCTGCCCGGGGACATAAATGTTGCGAAAGATTAGTAAATCCTGTCCCAAACCTTCGGGTCATACTGGCCCGAAGTGGTAAAAAAAGAGCAGGGCGGCAAGCCCCGCAACGGAAGCCTGCCGCCCTCGTCTTACTTTGCCACCAGCTCGGAAAGCTCCCGCAGTACCTTTGACACCTCGCCCCACAGCTTTTCATAGTCCCGCTTCAATCCGTCGATTTCCTCCGGGTACATGCCATAGGTATGTGCGTGTATGGCAACCTGATTGAGATTGTTGGAGCAGCGCCGTTGCAGAGAGATCAGCTCTTTTACGGGCGCAAGGTCAACGTGCAGGATATATCCATTCAGAGCCATTTTCCGTACATAAGTCCCGGCGTTGGAAATGCCCGCCTCGGCCATCCGTTCATGGATGGCTGCCAGCTCGTCCGGCGTTACCATGACGTGCAGATGGACATTCCGCTTGCGGTTCTCCATCAGCGTTCCAGCTCCCGGCCTTTCCGGCGCTCTTTGGGTTCTTTTACCTTATCCAGCGGCTTTGCGTCCAGCTCCGGGGGCGTGGGTGGGATGGGCGTATTGTTGGGTACGCCGTCGATCATGTTGCAGTTCTGCTCCGTGGAGAGCTCGGCGGTTTTCAGATAGTTGTCTTTTTCGTGCATGGCGATCCTCCTTTATCGTTCCTCATGGTTGTTATGGCTCCGCTTCTGGCCGGGTTCCTTCGGGGGTTCCTGCCCTCTGGTTCCTTCTTTTAGCCGGGCGGTAATGGATGGGCGCACCCGGTCAGGGTTGCCCGGTGCTGGTTTCAGCTCATAATCCTCCATCTGCTTTTCAGTCAGCGGCTTTGCGTAGGTCAGTTCTCCCCATGCCAGCAGCCTGCCGTCTGCCACAGGACGCCTCCTGTCGTCATCATAGTTGACGATGGAAAGGGGCTGGTTATCCGGCAGCTTCGGGTAGGTGCCTATGTCTACGGGGCGCTGGGTGGAATAATAGCGGTAAACGCCCTCCAATCCCGGCTCGGTATGTCTGGCCGCCGCATGGTAAAGCTGCTGATAGTCGTCCACCCGGCGGTCAAAGTCCTTCTGCGCCCATGCCTGGCTGTTTCCATAGCGACCCCAGTAGTAATCCCGATGGCCGTTTTCCCCCTCGGTAAACTGCCAGGTCACAAAGGGGCTCGGCGCTCCCGGATTATGCCCCAGCGCAAAGCCGTGTCCGGTTTCAAAGGTGGCAGCTTTCAAAATTACATATCCTTGTACTGTCTCCAAGAGATACCTCCTTTCTGTGCCTCGGGCTAACATGACCCGAAGTGCTGGATGTTACGAAATAAGAGGGCAGACCGGGGAGAAATGTAATAAGATATTCCCACCCCGGAAACACCCTCAAAAAAGCCCGGAATGTCAAGCCTTTGGAGGCGGCAAATCGTAACAGCCGCCCGGCCTTTTCTCCCGCATTTTCCTCATGCGTTCCCGGCTTTTTCGGCGGTTCCCTTCGGCCTTGCAGGCGTCGGAACAGTAGGCTTGACGCCCCTCGGGCAAAAACGCCTTTCCGCAGACCGCACAGGCTCGCAGCTCCGGGGAGATGCCTTCCGTTGTCAACGACGCTTGAAGCTCCGGGTTAAGAGGCAGGACAGCCTCACGGAAATAACGGCAGTACGCCCCTGTCCAGCACTTGTGCAGCATATAGCAGGCACAGTCAAGAGGAAGGCACAGGCCACTTTCCCGGTCATAGTTGGCGCACATCCCCGTGACCAGAGTGCGGATTTTCTTCTTCTCGTCACGGGTCAGCTCCCGGGCGTCCATTTAAGACTTCGGGCCACGATGGCCCGAAGGGCGGGGCTCCACGATCAGCGCCCGGAACTTCTTCCGGCACTGTTTTTTCTTTCCTTTGCACTCCTTGTAATAACGGCATCCCTTACAAGGGTCGTCATTGTCCCAGCCGGGGTGCGGTACTTCCTTCATCATTCGTTCAAAAGGGCTGCTTGTAAAATTCATTCTCATTCCTCCGTATCTTCCTCCCATGGCGGGGTATCTTCGTCCTCGGGTTCCTCTGCGATCTCCTCCAGCTCCCCGTCCTCATATTCGCAGTAATCATCTTCCAAATCCGGGGCTTCATGCTTCGGCTTGTAAATCTTGAAATAGTAACCAATTCCACCGCCGGCCAGCACCACCGCACCGATCAGGAGCAGAGAGAGAAGGGGACTGTCCTTTTTCTCCGGCTCGGGTTCCGGTACTTCCTCTACCGGTTCGGTGGGCTTTGGCTCTGGCTCCGGGGTCACTTCTTTGGGCGGTTCCTTACCCTGTTCGGCAAGAGGCAGAAGATCGTCTGTGGTAACAGTATTGAGGAAATAGACGTTCTCGCTGGTTTTCTGTTTGTCGATCACCAGATAAAACACGCTCTCGTCTGCGGTGGTGATGGTGTAGAACTCCTTTCCATCCTCGTCGGTGGCGTTGTCCACCACGGTTCCCGTCCCGTCCGGGGTAAAGGGGTTCTGGGTTTCCGGCTCTGCTTCGGTTTCTGCCGGAGCGGAAGCTGTCTCCGGCTGCGGCTCGCTGCTCTGTGCATAGGCCGGGACCGTAAAGATCAGGCAACACAAAAGGCTGGCAGCCATCGCCGCCAGCCTGCGGTATTTAATTTTCTTCATGGGCTGTGTCCTCCTTTTCGGGTGCCTCCGGCTTCGGGTCAGTATGGCCCGAAGTGGTAAGGCTGTTTTTGGGGTCGTTCAGAAAAGCCATCAGCTGGGCGGGGGTCAGTTTGAGCGAGCGCACCGCCTGCACGATCTGGCTGTTTTCTTCCTCCTGTTTCTGCTTTTCCAGCTCCCGGATTTTGGCCTGCCATTCGGCAGCCTTCTCCCGGGCTTTTTCCAGTTCCTTATCGAGCTTGTCGATCTTGTTCATGCAAGGACTCCTTTCCTCTGGCTCACAGACGCCCGAAGGCATAGAAATGTGTCTGCCAGTAGCTTGAATTGATATTTGCGTATTGGATGGGGGACCCACAATGGAGCATCATCCCGTCGCCCACATAAATCCCCACATGGGACACAGGACCGGGACTGTCATAGGTTCCTGTGAAAAAGATAATATCGCCGGGCTTTGCCTCGGAGGGGGAAATGATAGCGCACTGGTTATAAATGCCCTGCGCCGTGGTACGGGGCAGGTTGTGGACGCCGCTGGCCGTGTACACCCAGCAGACAAAGCCCGAACAGTCAAAGGAGGTGGACGGGCTGGAGCCGCCCCATACATAGGGCCAGCCGATGTACTTTGTGGCTTCTTCCATGAGCGCCGCAAAAGCCGGGTCATCCAGCGCCTCGCCGGGTATCTCATAGCTGGGGCCGGTATCTTCGCCGCCGTTGTAAATCCCTTCCCACAGATAGGGTTTGTTGCCCTTGAGCTGCTGCATAACGGTGTAGATTTCCCGCTGCTGTTCGTTAAGCCTCGGCAGGATCACGGCAGGCAGCGTTTTGTTTGTGAGGGTCACATTGAGAATGTAATACTCATAGGGGACTTCCTCGGTGGTGGTTTCCCCGGTCTCCGGGTCGGTGCTGGTTTCTGTGCGGTAGCGTATCTCAACTTCCTCCGTCAAGGTAAGCTCATACTGTGCCTCGAAAATCTCCCGCAGCTCGTCCTGCACCTGTTCACGGAAATAGACATGGTACTTTGCCGAGAGATAGGACGCCAGCTCATAGGGGTTATGGCCGATCTCGTCCACGGAATAGCGGTACTCGTCATAGCCGGGATGGGTGCTTTCAATGTTCGCTACCGTCTGTGCCAGCTCGTTTTCCAGCGCCGTGTAGTCCTCGTCCACCCCCAGCAGGTCCGTATCCTCCGAGGCGTAGGAGGTGCCGGATAAGGCATTGGCAAGACCGCTGCCAAGCGTGGGGAAGATGGAGCTTACCGCCGACACAAGAAAACAGAGCAGCAACAGCAGGAGTAGCACCAGCACCGCCACAGGATGACGGGTCACAAACTGCGCCGCCCGCCGGGTCGCAGTTCCCGAAGCGGCAGCGGTTTTCTTTGCGGCCTTAGCGCCCTGTTTTGCAGCCGCCTTTGCTTCTTTGGAATACCGGCGTTTCAGTTTCCATTTCTGCTGCACACGGGAAAGCGGATTGCTGGCAAGCTCCGGGTGCTCAGAGGCCATCTTCTGAAAATCCATATTAGCCCGGGCTTTTATGTCCTTCCGTTCCCACTTTGCCACCTTCCGGGCCGGGTGTTCCCGCCAGCGCCGTTTGGCATACCGGGTCAGTTTCCGGGTCCCGGCCTCGGCGGTCAGCTCGGATTTATGCGCTCCTTCCACGCCCACATTTTCATGTTCGACTTCGTGGATTTTGTTGTGGACATAGAACCACGCTTCTGTACGGGCTCCCCGGACTGCCTTTTTTGCAAGCCCCGGCGGCTTCTTCGCTGCCCGTTTTGCCTCGGTCTTGTCCAGTTTCTCCCGGGCCTTTCCCAGCTTTTCCCCGGCGTGTTCCGCTTTTGCCTGTGCTTTCTGGTACTTGTCCTTTTTGCTCCCGGCCTTCTCGGCGGAGCCCTCCGGCTCCTGTGCCTTGCCGGTATCCTGCGGCCCGCCCGCTTCATCTTCCTGCCTCATGCGGTCAGAGGGACGGCTTTTCCGGCTGTCCTCTTGAAACTTACCGCTTTTGGACTTCGGGCCATCATGGCCCGAAGGGCTGTCCTGTCCGGTATCCTCGTCCTCAAACCGCAGACACCGGGATGGTGCGGGGGAAGGTCCTTCCCGTTCAGCCGATCCGGGGCGATTGCCCCCGGTATCCTCCGTCGGCCCCGGCCTTTGAAAATTCCGTTTGTCCGGTTTCTTTCCGATGATGTATCCCTCCTTTCCAAACCTCGGGCCAGCATGGCCCGAAGTGTGTTATGCCCGGTTCATTTCCTGTTTTTTGTCCTCCGGGCGGGTGGTCATAATGGCGTACAGCTCGGTATTCTGCGGGAAGCGGTCAACAAACGGGATGGTGGTGTTCCCGAAGAACAGCAGCCCTTCGCCGGAATTGGTATGGGTCACATAGGAAAGCTGGTGGGGGCTGATCCCAAGCTGTTTGGCTAAAATCTGCCGGTCCCCCTGTGCCTGCGAGAGCAGCACAAGGAAGTCCGAGTTTTCAAAGATATTCTCGATCTCCGGGCTTGCCAGAAAATCCTTCACGTTCTGCGTTAAAGCACTGGGAACGCACCCTTTTTTTCGCAGCATTTTCCAGATCGCCACACAATAGCTTGCCGTCAGACGGTCACGGAGCAGCACATGAAATTCGTCGAAGTAACACCATGTGGCGATACCGCGCAGGAAATTCATGGACACCTGTGAGTTTACCAAGTCCTGCATAATGAGCATGGCAATCGTCCGAAGCCCGGCACCCAGCTTTTTTAAGTCAAGGCATACCAGACGGCGGTTCAGGTCCACATTGGTTTCATGGTTGAACACGTTAAGGGAACCCGACACATAGATTTCAAGGGCAGTTGCCAGCCGTACCGCCTCGCCCTCCGGCTGGGAACAGAGCAGGTCATACAGGGTTTGGAGGGTCGGCATTTTTGCCGTCTCCGGGTCCTGCAAGTGTTCCCGGTACATCTGGCGTACACAGCGGTCAATGACGGTCCGCTCCACCGGCTGCAAGCCATCCTTGCCGCCAACGATCAGCTCCATCAGTGACAGGATAAAGTCGGCTTTCAGCGCCATCGGGTTTTCCTCGTCAAAGCTCAGGTCAATGTCCATCGGATTGATGTGGTGGGGGCTGTCTGGGGCGATCTCGATGACCTGACCGCCCAGCCGCTTGATAAGGGGCGAGTATTCGCCCATCGGGTCAACCACAATGATCCGGTCACGGGTGGCAAGGAACACGTTCACAAGCTCCCGCTTTGCGGCAAAGGATTTGCCGGAGCCCGGCACGCCGAGGAACAGGCCGTTGGGGTTTTTGAGCTTTTTCCGGTTTGCCATGATGACGTTATGGGAAAGTGCGTTGAGCCCGTAATAGACGGCTTCGCCATCCATGCGGAGCTCCTGCGTCATAAAGGGAACGAAAATGGCCGTGGAGCTGGTCGTCATGCCACGCTTGATCTCAATGCCGTTATGACCCAGCGGAAGGCTGGAAAGAAAACCGTCCTCCTGCTGGAAGTCCAGCCGCTTCAAGGTGCAGTTGTATTTCTGGACGATACCCGACACCGTGAACAGGTCATTGTCCAGCTCCCGGCGGGTCGGGGCCATGTTTACCACAAGGAAGGTCAGCAGGAACATTCTTTCATTCCGGCTCTGTAAATCTTCCAGAAGGGTCTTTGCGTCGTTACTGTACGTTACAAGGTCGGGCGGAAGTATGTCCATGTCGTACCCTGACCGAGCTGCCTTCTTTTGTTCCTCCACCTTCATCTTGTCAATGTCGGAGACTTTGGCCTTGATAGATTTTACGGCGGCGGCCTGATCGACGGTTTGGATATGGAGAGTGATGGTCATTTCCGCGTCCATTTCCAAAAGCTCCGCCAGCAGCTTGTCCGAGAGCTCCGAGGCCAAAATCTGCAAGTAGGAGGCAGCGCCCCAAGTCGTCCCCACCCGGAACAGACGGCTGAAACGAAAATCGAAACTGTCCGGGGCGATAAAGTCTTTGGTGGAAAGCCCGGTTTTGGGGATCATATCCCATGAAAACCGGAAGGGGGAGCCGCTGCCGGGATGAAGCTGCCCGTGAAGAAGCTCCAGCCGTTCCAGCCCCGAAAGGGAACGGCACTTGACGCCCAGCTTTTTGAAGTTCCCGCAAATGTCCGCCTCTACACGTTCCAGCCTTGCCCTGGCGGTGGAAAGGTCGTCCACATTCACGCCGAAGGTCAGGAGCTTTGTGCGGACAATGCCGTTGTTGCTTTTGGCGATCTGGTTTTCCAGCATTTCCACATACTCACACCGGACGCTGTTGTAATCATCGTCCTGCATGGCGATGTTCACGCTGTACCGGCTGCCCGGGCGGCTCCGGTGGTTGAGGAAGGAAAGCTGGAACGGAAGGCTGCTGTCAAAGTAGTTGAGGCAGGCGCTCCACCCGTCAAAGATGGCTGCCTGATCTTCGGACTGTGCGAGCTGGTAGTTGATGTCCTCGTATTCAATGGTTTTGGTGTAATAGCGGTCCGCTACCCGGCACACCCCGTCCCGGTACATTTCCCGGTAAGGGAGGGTCTGCTGGGCGGTGGTGGGAATGTTCTTTCCTTTCGTGAACAGGCCGGTAAGGCCCTGCTTTTCAGGTTTTCTGCCTGCGGGCTTTCCGGCCCTTCTGTTGTTTTGCAATCGGCTGCGCCTCCTTTCTGGCGCCAAACAGCGCATAGAAGTTTTCGGTTTTGTAAGGCCGCACCCGGGGATAGAGGAACCGGGTGCGGATGATGTTTTTCAGCACCTTTTCCAGCGGCAGGCCGTCCCGCTCATACATAGCCAGAAAGAAGAACGGGAGCATGAGGCCGATCATCAGGAACATGGCGGCGCTGTTCCCGATACTGCCACGGGAAAACAGGTAGGCCGGGAGGCCCACCGCTGTCGCGCCGGAAAAACAAACAAGCTGGCGCTTCGTCAGATTGAAGGCCAGCTTTGTCTTGATTTTGGAAAGGTCTTTGGGTACTGGCACATAGGCCATTTTGGTACACCTCCTTTATTGCTTCGGGCCAGCATGGCCCGAGGTTATCTTGCGGCCTCTTTGGCCGGGGCTGTGCTGCGGGCAGCTTCGGCGGCCTCTCGTCCGCTCTGCCTTGCCCGCCAGTATTCGGGGTGATACTGCCGGATGGACTGATTGAGTTTTTCTTCAAACTGTCCTTTGTCCTTAATGCGGTCAGGGATTTTCCACAGCTTTTTGTCCAGCAGCTCCCGGAGCACTACGCTTTCCTGTGCGTCCTCCTCATAGCAAATATAGCCCTTGTCCTTGAAGCCGCATTTTTTCGCCGCCGGGGAGAGAACGGCGGCTACCTCGTTTGCCACCATCGTTCCGCCGTGGCTGGCGGTAGATACCAAAAACACCCCCGGACAGAGGGTTTCACAGCTCTGCACCTCACCCCACGGGGAGCTTTTCGGCGCATGGAACATTCCGCCCGTCCGGCTCCGATCCGCCTGCATGAGCGCTGCCTTTTCCAAGATGGCTTTCAGTTCCGGGGAAAAATAGGCATATTCCCGCAGGACCCGGGCGGCCTCCCCGCCGCAGGCGTTCATCAACAGGGTATAGGCGTCGCTGTCCGCTTTGGTACAGCGCCCCAGCAGTTTTCCGTCGTAATAGCAGGCCGCGTCATAGCCCGCCCGTTTGCGTGGCATGGTTCCCGCCTCCTTTCTGCTTAGGGCCATTATGGCCCGAGGTCAACGCTCCGCCCCACGGCTGGGCTTTTCCTTCGGGGGCCGTTCTGCCTTTGCCTGCTCGGCAGCCGCTTTCCCGGCTTTGAGCTGGTCGCTGATGGACGCACGCCCCACAGAGCCGCGCTCCGCCATCTGTTCCAGCTTTGCCTCATAGGCTTGCAGAACAGCGGTATTGAGCTGTTCCCGGAACTCCTTTGTGACAGGGTAGGCCATATCCCGGTAGCCGCCTTTGCCGTCCGGCTGGCTGGGCATCCCCACGAAAAGGCCCTTGCTGCCCTGGACGATTTTCAGATTTTCCACCACAAAGCAGTCATTGAATTTCACGCTGGCAAAGCCCATGAGGTTTTTCACAGGTTCGATGATCCGCACGCTTACATCCAGCTTTATAGGGGCGGCTGGTGTTCCGCCCGCAGTTTTTTCCTGCATGGATTTCTCCTTTCCGCTTCGGGTCATCATGGCCCGAAGTCTCTTAATGGCAGCCGAAGATGGATTTTGCAAGACTGCCTGTTTTGAATAAGGTAAAACACAGCAGCACCGTATATCCCACACAGCCCCAGATCGCCCCGATGGGGTCGCCGTCGGTGGCGATACTCTGGATCAGCACCGCATAGATGGCGACACAGACTAAGATCAATAGACCTTGAAAGCCCACCGCAAAGAGGGAGCGGAAATAGTTCTGCCCCATGTGTCCGGTTTCCCTGTTGGGGACTGTGGCAAACGGGATAGGCGCTAAACTTGTGAGTAAATAAATTTCAATCATACGGCCATATACGATGACGAAAATCACGATGTTTAAGGCAATCATGGTAAGCTGGATCAGGAAGGACTGGAGCCAGAGTCCGAACAGAGGGCCTAACTCCATCGCCTCAAGCTCTGTCCGCAGACTGTCCAGCACATCCGGCGTGATCTCTGTCCCGTTCTGGATAATGCCCGCTGACTGCTGTATCACATGCTGGCTCACATCAAAGACCGCCAGCACGATATTGAAGGTATTCGTCAGGATCATCACAGCCACAAAGGTTTTGAACACCCATTTAAAAAACATCCATGTGTCAACTTCATGGAGGTTGTTGCGTTCTATGAGCATCTGTATCAGTTCATAGGTCATAACAAAAGTGAGGATGACCCCGGCGATTGGCAGAATGGCAGTTTCGGAGATCTGTCGTATCATGGAAAAGACCCCGGCGTTCCAGTCCGCCGGGGTCGTGCCTGCCTGTGTGGCGATCTCGCCAACGCTCTGATTGACGTTATCGAAAAGGCCATCCAGATTTCCCATGATACCATCGACGAGCAGACCTTTCAGCCATTCAACGATTGCGTCGATGATAAAGTCCATACATCAGCTCCTTTTCTGGAAAAGGGACAACGGGTGACACTTAGCTGAACAGGCCGGACAGCAGAGGGATAAGCTGAAGGCCGATCAGAACGACACCGCCGCCCGCCATGAGCTGCTTTATCCCCAATTAGGTGTAAAACTCTGCTCGATG